>NZ_CP031230.1:1500000-1667500 GCF_003351785.1 Sporosarcina sp. PTS2304 | reverse complement strand
AATGGGTGATGGCGTGCCTTTTGTAGAATGAACCGGCGAGTTACGATTCCATGCAAGGTTAAGCTGAGAAAGCGGAGCCGCAGCGAAAGCGAGTCTGAATAGGGCGAATGAGTATGGGGTCGTAGACCCGAAACCAGGTGATCTACCCATGTCCAGGGTGAAGGTCAGGTAACACTGACTGGAGGCCCGAACCCACGTATGTTGAAAAATGCGGGGATGAGGTGTGGGTAGCGGTGAAATTCCAATCGAACCTGGAGATAGCTGGTTCTCTCCGAAATAGCTTTAGGGCTAGCCTCAAACGAAAGAATCTCGGAGGTAGAGCACTGTTTGGACGAGGGGCCCATCCCGGGTTACCGAATTCAGACAAACTCCGAATGCCGATGATTTATGTTTGGGAGTCAGACAGTGGGTGATAAGATCCATTGTCGAGAGGGAAACAGCCCAGACCACCAGCTAAGGTCCCCAAGTATCTGTTAAGTGGAAAAGGATGTGGCGTTGCCCAGACAACCAGGATGTTGGCTCAGAAGCAGCCATCATTTAAAGAGTGCGTAATAGCTCACTGGTCGAGTGGCGCTGCGCCGAAAATGTACCGGGGCTAAACAGATCACCGAAGCTGTGGATTGACGCAAGTCAATGGTAGGAGAGCGTTCCAAGGGCGTTGAAGCTGGACCGGAAGGACTGGTGGAGCGCTTGGAAGTGAGAATGCCGGTATGAGTAGCGAAAGAAGGGTGAGAATCCCTTCCACCGAATGCCCAAGGTTTCCTGAGGAAGGCTCGTCCGCTCAGGGTTAGTCAGGACCTAAGTCGAGGCCGATAGGCGTAGACGATGGACAACAGGTTGATATTCCTGTACCACCTCCCCGCCGTTTGAGTAATGGGGGGACGCAGTAGGATAGGGTGAGCACACAGTTGGTTGTGTGTCTAAGCAGTGAGGCGGAAAACGAGGAAAATCCCGTTTTCATCTAACGCTGGGCTGTGATGGCGAGGAGAATTGTCTCCAGAGTCCCTGATTTCACACTGCCAAGAAAAGCCTCTAGCGAGGCGGGAGGTGCCTGTACCGCAAACCGACACAGGTAGGCGAGGAGAGAATCCTAAGGTGATCGAGAGAACTCTCGTTAAGGAACTCGGCAAAATGACCCCGTAACTTCGGGAGAAGGGGTGCTCTGGTAGGGTGAATAGCCCGAGAGAGCCGCAGTGAATAGGCCCAGGCGACTGTTTAGCAAAAACACAGGTCTCTGCAAAACCGTAAGGTGACGTATAGGGGCTGACGCCTGCCCGGTGCTGGAAGGTTAAGAGGAGGGGTTAGCGCAAGCGAAGCTCTGAATTGAAGCCCCAGTAAACGGCGGCCGTAACTATAACGGTCCTAAGGTAGCGAAATTCCTTGTCGGGTAAGTTCCGACCCGCACGAAAGGCGTAACGATCTGGGCACTGTCTCAACGAGAGACTCGGTGAAATTATAATATGCGTGAAGATGCGCATTACCCGCGACAGGACGGAAAGACCCCGTGGAGCTTTACTGTAGCCTGATATTGAATTCCGGTGCAGCCTGTACAGGATAGGTAGGAGCCTTTGATTCCGGAGCGCCAGCTTCGGAGGAGGCATTGGTGGGATACTACCCTGGCTGTATTGGACTTCTAACCCATGCCCGTGATCCGGGCAGGAGACAGTGTCAGGTGGACAGTTTGACTGGGGCGGTCGCCTCCTAAAGAGTAACGGAGGCGCCCAAAGGTTCCCTCAGAATGGTTGGACATCATTCGTAGAGTGCAAAGGCATAAGGGAGCTTGACTGCGAGACCTACAAGTCGAGCAGGGTCGAAAGACGGGCTTAGTGATCCGGTGGTTCCGCATGGAAGGGCCATCGCTCAACGGATAAAAGCTACCCCGGGGATAACAGGCTTATCTCCCCCAAGAGTCCACATCGACGGGGAGGTTTGGCACCTCGATGTCGGCTCGTCGCATCCTGGGGCTGTAGTCGGTCCCAAGGGTTGGGCTGTTCGCCCATTAAAGCGGCACGCGAGCTGGGTTCAGAACGTCGTGAGACAGTTCGGTCCCTATCCGTCGCGGGCGCAGGAAATTTGAGGAGAGCTGTCCTTAGTACGAGAGGACCGGGATGGACATACCGCTGGTGTACCAGTTGTCTTGCCAAAGGCATCGCTGGGTAGCTATGTATGGACGGGATAAATGCTGAAAGCATCTAAGCATGAAGCCCCCTTCAAGATGAGATTTCCCATTACGCAAGTAAGTAAGATCCCTCAAAGAAGATGAGGTGGATAGGTCTGGGGTGGAAGCACGGCGACGTGTGTAGCTGACAGATACTAATCGATCGAGGACTTAACCTATTATTGAAAAGCGGAAGCAGCCGTTTAGATGCGGCAGGCATAAGGCGAAGACGTGCAGTGGTGCTCTTTACCACGAAACAGCTTTGACTTATGGCCCGAGCATCTGGCCGCTGAAGCTGGACAAAATGAAAAGCTAAATCGACCGTCTAGATACGACAGGCATAAGACGGATTGGCGAAGCGACGGTTTTTGTCGCGCAGCCAAGCTGACTTATGACCCGAGCATCTGGCCGCTGAAGCTGGACAAAATGAAAAGCTAAATCGACCGTCTAGATACGACAGGCATAAGACGGATTGGCGAAGCGACGGTTTTTGTCGCGCAGCCAAGCTGACTTATGACCCGAGCATCTGGTCGATTTAGCTGGACAACACGAAAAGCAGAAACAGTTACTTGAACAACCCAATGTCTTTTATCCAGTTTTGAGTGAATAATTTTACTCAAAAAAATTAAAAATAACACTTGCATTTTGAGTGCCATGTGTTATAATAGTAAATGTCCGCTAAAAGGACAAGTCTGGTGACGATAGCGAAGAGGTCACACCCGTTCCCATACCGAACACGGAAGTTAAGCTCTTCAGCGCTGATGGTAGTTGGAGGTTTCCTCCTGTGAGAGTAAGACGTCGCCGGGCAATTCTTTTCTAAAGATCGAAAATTTCTATACATAAGATCATGCAGAATCGATAAAAATTATACCCAGGAGGATTAGCTCAGCTGGGAGAGCACCTGCCTTACAAGCAGGGGGTCGGCGGTTCGAGCCCGTCATCCTCCACCATATTTTCTACACTTGCCGGTGTAGCTCAACTGGTAGAGCAACTGACTTGTAATCAGTAGGTTGAGGGTTCAAGTCCTTTCGCCGGCACCACTTTGTACGAGCCGTTAGCTCAGTTGGTAGAGCATCTGACTTTTAATCAGAGGGTCACAGGTTCGAATCCTGTACGGCTCACCATTTTTTAAGTAACATATATGCGGGTGTGGTGGAACTGGCAGACACGCTAGACTTAGGATCTAGTGCCTTCGGGCGTGGGGGTTCGACTCCCTTCACCCGCACTTTAATGCGGAAGTAGTTCAGTGGTAGAATACGACCTTGCCAAGGTCGGGGTCGCGGGTTCGAATCCCGTCTTCCGCTTTTACATCCTTGCCGGGGTGGCGGAACTGGCAGACGCACAGGACTTAAAATCCTGCGGTAGGTGACTACCGTACCGGTTCGATTCCGGTTCTCGGCACCATTTTCATAATATGCGCCCGTAGCTCAATTGGATAGAGCGTCTGACTACGGATCAGAAGGTTGTGGGTTCGACTCCTGCCGGGCGCGCCATATTATATATAATTTACATAGTCGGGAAGTAGCTCAGCTTGGTAGAGCACTTGGTTTGGGACCAAGGGGTCGCAGGTTCGAATCCTGTCTTCCCGACCACTTATGGGGCCTTAGCTCAGCTGGGAGAGCGCCTGCCTTGCACGCAGGAGGTCAGCGGTTCGATCCCGCTAGGCTCCACCAATATCTTATAAACTGACTAATACTAATTGTGGCGGCGTAGCTCAGCTGGCTAGAGCGTACGGTTCATACCCGTAAGGTCGTGGGTTCGACCCCCTCCGCCGCTATCTATGGACCTTTAGCTCAGTTGGTTAGAGCAGACGGCTCATAACCGTCCGGTCGCAGGTTCGAGTCCTGCAAGGTCCACCAGTTTACTTAAATTACGGAGGAATACCCAAGCCCGGCTGAAGGGATCGGTCTTGAAAACCGACAGGGGTGTTAAAGCCCGCGGGGGTTCGAATCCCTCTTCCTCCGCCATTAATTATTTAAATCATGCTTGACAGTAAAAAGTTATTATGTTAAAATAATATAGGCTTATCGAGAATAATTTCAATATTTATATTATCGCGGGGTGGAGCAGTGGTAGCTCGTTGGGCTCATAACCCAAAGGTCGTAGGTTCAAATCCTGCCCCCGCAACCAAGGTCCCGTGGTGTAGCGGTTAACATGCCTGCCTGTCACGCAGGAGATCGCGGGTTCGATTCCCGTCGGGACCGCCATTTTATAAAAAGTATTACAATGTGGCTCAGTAGCTCAGTCGGTAGAGCAAAGGACTGAAAATCCTTGTGTCGGCGGTTCGATTCCGTCCTGAGCCACCATGAATGCGGGTGTAGTTTAGTGGTAAAACCTCAGCCTTCCAAGCTGATGATGAGGGTTCGATTCCCTTCACCCGCTCCAAAATGGGCCTATAGCTCAGCTGGTTAGAGCGCACGCCTGATAAGCGTGAGGTCGGTGGTTCGAGTCCACTTAGGCCCACCATTCCGCAGTAGCTCAGTGGTAGAGCAATCGGCTGTTAACCGATCGGTCGTAGGTTCGAGTCCTACCTGCGGAGCCAATTATTTATGGGGAAGTACTCAAGTGGCTCAAGAGGCGCCCCTGCTAAGGGTGTAGGTCGCGAAAGCGGCGCGAGGGTTCGAATCCCTCCTTCTCCGCCATATATTTTGGCCCCTTGGTCAAGCGGTTAAGACACCGCCCTTTCACGGCGGTATCACGGGTTCGAATCCCGTAGGGGTCATACTGAAAAGGTTCCTTGCACAATTGTGTAAGGAACCTTTTTTTTATAATACATGTATAACTAATAAATTGAGGTTGTACATTTTATAACGTTGGTGAAAAAAATCATCTCCTCTCATCTATAGAGAGAAGGTGATGGAATTCACTAACGTTATGTTTATTTAAAAATAGAAAACAAGTGAAATTCCCTGTAGAATAAGGGTCGACCAAAACCATCATTCAGAGGGGAATCCACTTGTCTATTTCCAATGATAGTAAAATATTAATCGATATTCAAGACTTACATATTATATTTGAAGAAGAGTGTGTAAAAAAGCACTTACAAAGATCAATCTTGTAAATATATTACTGGATTATTGACTTACACACCGCTATATTACGAACAGTGCGGTATGGAAAACATTGAGTGCTCAGTTTATAAAAATGGTACTCAATTATCTCGAAATACTCTCTCTTTTACAGGAATTTATCCAACTTATTTACTTTTAAAGGAACAGCGCTTTAAGTGCAAAATTTGTGGGAGTAGCTTCACGGCCAAAACGCCCATTGTTGAAAAAAACTGCTATCTTTCTATAAACGTGAAAACACACGTAGTCATCAAATCAGCGGAAGTGCAGTCTTTAACTTCTATTGCACAAGACTGTTCTGTTTAGCCTACGACTGTCCAACGCGTTATTAATCAAGCGGCAGGACAATTGAAGCCCTACCATTCCTAATTACCGAAACACTTATCTTTTGATGAGTTCAAATACGCAAAAGGAAGCATGGCTTTTGAGTGCATCAACGTTGTCATGGGAGATATTCTCGATAACCGAAACAATCGAACCATTAGAAACCACTTTCTCAACAATTATAGTGTAACGGATCGTCGAAACGTTGAAACGGTGACCATTGATATGAATGGAGTGTATGTAAGTGTAATCAAAGAATTATTCCCACAAGCAAAGATTATTATTAATCGATTTCATCTCGTTCAATTAATCAATCGTTCGATGAATAACTTCAAACTTAAGCCGATCCCTCGCAGTGTCGATAAAAACAAAACAACCTGTCCTTCAAGCAACTTAAGCTGCTTGGAGGACAGGTTCATCATTCAAATTAGGTCAGCTAAATACTCTCACCTACGTTATTTGACAAAGAACCTAAATTGAAGATCACAAGAATGAGAGCGAAATACACTCTTGTGATAAGTCTTTCTTTTTGTTTATTACTTATCGTCTTCTATATAACTATCACCTTTGTGATATGGGATATCACCTATAGGGGATTCTATTCCTTCTTCATCCAAGGTTTCTTCGTATTCTTCTACAACTTCGTTGCGAATGAATCCTGCTGGATCTCCTGAAATATCCGACACCGCAAATTCTTCATATTCTTCAGTAGCTTCATCATCTTCTTCTACATAAAGATCTTCATAATCCCGATTGGCATTCCCAATAAAGTCTGAAGGTGTTTCTGATGTGCCCGACTTCGCAATTTCCTGAAAACTATCCTCATGATCTCTCGCAGCACCCGAGCGACGGTCAGCGAAAGAGTTCGGCTCTGCCATAATTAGTATGTCATCTTCTGCAGGACGATCATCGGGAATGGCTTTTTCTGCATGTTCAATACAGACCGTAGTGTAAGGAATCGCTTCTAGACGCTCGTAGGGGATTGGTTGTTGACATTCTTCGCACACACCATATGTGCCTTCTTTGATCGCTTGTAGCGCATGCTGTACTTTCTGTAACTCATCTTCCGCGTGAGTATTTAACGCAAGATCCTTTTCACGTTCATATAATTCTGTTCCCATATCGGCTGGGTGATTATCGTACATTGATAGTTCTCCACTATCTTCTTGTACAGACTTACTTATTTCTGTTTCATTACTAGTTTCTGACAAGTGTTCTTCCATCGTTTCTAATTCTTTTTTCAAACTCGCGATTTGTTGTGTAGTTAACAATGTATTCACAACCCTTTCTATACAGCATTTTTATAATTCTTGATTGTACAACTGTTATTATTTCAGGTATTCCCTTAGTTCATGTAAAAGTAAACATTTCCAACAAAAAACGCCCACTATTTATAGTGTGGGCGTTTGTAGAAAGTTTATTCAAATGAAATGAGCGATAAGAATGCCAATACCTAGTAGCAATCCGAATAATGTATTTGTTACACCTGTATTCTTCATTGCAGGCATAACTTGGATGGGTTGTTCGTATGTTCTAAACGTTTTTATTGCGTGCACTGGTTTAGGAATGCTTAGTAATACTAGTAATGCCCATGCAGATACTTGCTTAGTTAGGACTAAAATAATAATCCAAAGATAAGATGTTATAAAAAATGTGGCTAAAATAGTTACTGCAGTGGAACGACCGGTTAGAATCGCTAGAGTTTTGCGACCGCCTTTCGTATCTTGAACGATATCACGTATATTATTCGCTAACATGATGGCTCCTACTAGTAACATACTCGGTACAGATAAAAGTATGGCGTTTCCTGTAACGGTACCTGTCTGAATGTAGAATGCGATTAAAATCAATAACATCCCCATGACGAATCCTGAGACTAGTTCGCCAAAAGGTGTATAAGCGATAGGATAAGGACCTCCCGTATATAGATAACCGATTAGCATAGCGATCGAGCCGACAACTGCAAGAAGCCAAGAAGTTTCCATGCAAATATATATGCCAAGAATGACAGATAAACCATATAACAGTAAAGCTAAATTCAATACGGTTTTTGGCTGGACGCCGTTCCGTACAATTGTACCGCCAATTCCAATCGAGTACTCGTCATCTAAACCACGCTTGAAATCATAGTACTCATTAAACATATTTGTAGCCATCTGCAGGAATAGACTGGCTGTCAACATAGCTAGAAAGAGCGGAAAATGTAAAGGGCCGTATTGCAATGCGATCATTGTACCTAAGAAAACAGGAGCAAATGCCGCCGTTAATGTATGAGGTCTCGTTAGCTGCCACCAAACACGCCAGCCGGTATCTGTTTCAATTGTGTGTTGCACGTCTAATCTCTCCTTAAATAGTCATCATAGGCCATTATACAACAAAAACAACCGATTAGGTACGTTGAGAGAGCTGTTACATGCAATTGTCGAATGAGCACAATCATTGGGAGACATTATCATATTACGTCAGACGTTCGTTGTGATAGAATAGAGATACTTAACGTCTGCGGAGAAAGAGCGGACAAACATGAAAAATACATCTGAAATGACAGAAGGAGAGAGTAGGATGAACTGGAAGTTGACCGATCGAGCACGTATGGTTTCTGCTGCAGAAAACAATGCTCGTTTTTTTACGGAAACAATTGAAGTGGAAACGCTTAGTCCATTAGCCTTTTTTGAAGCGGGTCATTCACATTATAGCGAACACCGCTTTTTTTGGCAGAATGCAGATAAAACAGTGAAGCTTGTTGGGTTAGGACAAGCAGCAGTATTAACAGCCAAAGACAATCGCTTTGAGTCTATCTCATTGCAATGGAGAACGTTATGCAACGAGTTGATCAAAGAAGAGAAAGATATGGATCCTGTACTATTTGGTGGTTTTTCTTTTGATCCACAGACACGGCAAGACATAGAGTGGAATGCATTCCCAGCAGCTTATTTCACGGTACCTTTATTTCAGTTGAAGATTGAAAGAGGAAAGACCTATGTATCGATTAATTACGTAACAGAAGAACTGCAAGCTGCTGCGGATTTTGAAGCATTACGTCATGAACGTGACCGCCTGATTCATATTGCACAAGTAGAAGAATTTACTTTATCAGCAAAACCAGATGTCGTGAAACAGACGGAGCTGGAAACCGATCGCTACATGAATGCAGTGGAGCAAGTCACTTCACAAATTAAAGAACAAGTGGCGGAAAAAGTGGTCATCGCCCGTAAAATTAAACTTACATTCGAAGAAGAATTTCAAAAAGCGGCAGCATTGTATGCCATTTCAAATGAACAGTCTGCCAGCTACCACTTCGGTTTGCAAATTGGAAAAGAAATGTTCTTCGGTGCTACTCCGGAGAGATTAGTTGAAATTACAGATGGTCAAGCGTATTCAGCATGTGTCGCCGGTTCGATTGAACGAGGAAAAACGGCACAGGAAGATCAGGCGCTGGGCGAACGTCTATTACGCGATAAGAAAAATCGAGAAGAACATCAGTATGTAGTAGATATGATTACAGAAGTGTTCTCTGAGTTCTGTACATCTTTGCAAGTGAGCAAGACGCCGAAGTTGTTGAAAGTACGTGATATTCAACATCTATTTACACCGGTTGAAGGAGAATTAGCGAAAGATATGGATATCTTCCGTTTAGTAGAAGCACTCCATCCGACGCCAGCTTTAGGAGGGGTTCCCCGTAATAAAGCGTTGGAAATCATTCGAGAAGAAGAACAAATGGATCGCGGCTTTTATGCAGGACCAATTGGTTGGACGGATGCTGCGGGTAATGGAGAGTTTGCAGTAGCTATTCGTTCTGGTCTGCTCATTGATAAGGATGCTTATTTATATGCTGGTGGCGGGATTGTAGAAGACTCCACCCCCACAGAAGAATATGCCGAAACATGGGTAAAGTTCCGACCTGTTTTACGTGCGCTTGGAGGACGATTACATGAATGATCATCAGGTTGGATTAACACATTATGTGTATCGGTTAACTAAGGCATTAATGAAACAAGGAGTCAAACATGCGGTCATCAGTCCAGGATCCCGATCAACTCCGTTAGCCTATGCATTTTCTGAATCTGACACGATGCAGACGTTTATTCATACGGATGAGCGCTCTGCAGCTTTTTACGCACTCGGTCTAGTAAAGGCGACAGGACAACCTGTTGCCCTACTTTGTACATCCGGCACAGCAGCTTCTAATTATCATCCGGCAGTAACGGAAGCGTACTATGCCCGTTTACCGCTTGTCGTGATTACAGCGGATCGTCCACATGAGTTACGTGAAGTAGGTGCACCGCAAGCGATTGATCAAATTCGTATGTTTGGAGAACATGTAAAAGAAAGTGTGGATTTCCCGGTACCAGAAAATCGGCCGGACATACTTTCCTATATAGAACAACGGACTGTTCGGCTTCTTTCGGTTGCGATGACAGCCCCGAGAGGACCTGTACATCTAAATGTGCCGTTCCGTGAACCACTTCTAATTGATTTTCAACAAGAAGTGTCTAGTGGCCGGTTTCAACAACAGCTAGCGGCAGAAATGACGTTAACCTCGCAAATGAATGATCTATTACATTGTGCGATAAAAGAATCGCGACAGGGTTTACTAATCGTCGGTGAACAAACAGCGACAATAGATAAAGAGCTGTTTTGGACTTTTGCAAAAAAACTTCAATGGCCTGTGCTTTGCGACCCATTATCCAATCTTCGCTCAGAAGTTCCATCAGATTGTGTGGATTTATGCATCGATCAGTATGATGCTTTGTTAAAAAGCGAAAAGTTTATTGAACTAGTAAAAGCAGATTGCGTAATCCGTTTTGGACCGCAGCCTATTTCCAAACCATTGTCATTATTTTTGAAAAAGACATGTCCAAAAGTATACATGACAGTAGATGAATCGCCGAATTATCGTGATCCATTGGCTTTAACAACACATCACGTCCAATCTACAGCAGAAAGTGTATGGCGCGGTATTGATCTACAGATGGAGCGCACAGAGTATACTACTTATTGGAGTACTGCTAACCAGATTTCGCAAACAGTGTTGAGTGAAAATCAACAATTTGCAGAAGATGAAGGCCATTTCGTGCGTCAATTCATTGCGCATTTGCCGAATGAATCAGATGTCGTTTGTAGCAGCAGTATGCCTATTAGAGATTTGGATACGTATTTCAAACAAACAACTCACGACATTGCACTTTTCTGTAATCGTGGAACAAACGGGATTGATGGAGTCGTTTCTACTGCACTAGGCATTTCAGAAGCACGTAAACGGACTACTTACTTATTAATTGGAGATTTGGCGTTTTTACATGATAGTAATGGATTGCTTATTTCGCGACTGCAACAGACGAATTTGACAATCGTCGTTCTGAACAATAATGGTGGCGGTATATTCTCTTACTTGCCACAGTCCTCTATCGAAAATCACTACGAGAAACTATTCGGCACTCCAACGAATGTGAAATTTAATCATTTAGCTGCTATGTACGAAGCACAATATGATGTGGTCACTACAGTAGAATCATTTGAAGCGGCTTTGCAGACACCTAAAACTAAAGATTTACGTATTATTGAAGTACTGACAGATCGTGCTGAAAATGTGGAGGCACATCGTTCAGTTTGGCGTGAAATAGCGAAGAGGGTGGAGCAGCATGAGAGCTGAGAAATACGGCATTCGTGGTGTAAAGATGCATGTGGAGCAGTATGGACAGGATCAGTCGCCTACTATTGTTTTACTTCACGGCTTTACTGGTTCCACGTCCACATGGACAGAAACAATACGATTGCTTTCTTCAACTTATCACGTTGTCGCTATCGATTTACTGGGACACGGCCGATCGGAAGCACCAGTAGAAATATCACGTTATCGAATGGAACAGCAAATTAAAGACTTACATGAGTTATTTGCGATTCTACAACTCGCTTGTCCGATTATCCTAGGTTATTCTATGGGGGGGCGTGTCGCACTAGCCTATACTGTCACCTATCCTAGTCAAGTGGCCGGTCTGATTCTAGAAAGCAGTTCTCCTGGCTTACGTAGTGAGGAAGAGCAAAAGACACGGCGTTTAGCAGATGCCAAGTTGGCAGAACGAATAGAGCAAGAAGGCCTAGAGTCATTTATTGATTTTTGGCAGGAAATCCCTTTGTTTCATTCGCAAAAGAACCTGTCAGATGAGCAACGTCAGGCGGTTCGACAAGAACGTTTGAGTCAAAAGGCAATCGGTTTGGCGAATAGCTTGCGGGGGATTGGCACGGGAAGCCAGCGATCGTATTGGGAGGACTTAGAGCAGGTAAAGCTACCGGTACTATTAATGACCGGCAGTGAAGATCCAAAATTTGTAGAAATAGCACATAAGATGAAACAATACTTGCCTTTTGTCCGACATGAAATGATAAAAGACGCAGGTCATGCAATTCACGTGGAAAAACCCCGACAATTTGCTACAATGATAAAGAGCTATTTGAAAGCACAGAATTGAGGAGGAATTAATTATGACGCGTCAATGGGAATCACTACGTACATACGATGATATTAAGTATGAAATGTACAACGGCATCGCAAGAATAACGATCAATCGTCCAGAAGTGCGAAATGCATTTAGACCGAAAACGGTAATGGAATTGATTGATGCATTTTCACGAGCACGTGACGACAGCAGAATAGGTGTAATCGTTTTAACAGGTGAAGGAGAGAAAGCATTCTGTTCAGGCGGCGATCAATCTGTTCGCGGTCATGGTGGCTATGTCGGTGAAGATGAAATTCCACGTTTGAATGTATTGGATCTACAGCGCTTGATCCGTGTCATTCCAAAGCCAGTAGTGGCGATGGTCGCAGGTTATGCAATTGGTGGCGGTCACGTACTTCACGTAGTTTGCGATTTAACGATCGCTGCAGACAATGCGCGTTTCGGACAGACTGGACCAACTGTAGGTTCATTTGACGCAGGGTATGGTTCTGGCTATTTAGCGCGTATTATCGGTCATAAAAAAGCACGGGAAATCTGGTACTTATGCCGTCAGTACGACGCACAAGAAGCGCTGGATATGGGTCTTGTGAATACAGTCGTTCCTTACGAGCAACTAGAAGATGAAACAGTGCAATGGTGTGAAGAAATGTTAAGCAAGAGTCCAACAGCATTACGCTTCTTAAAAGCTGCAATGAATGCAGATACGGATGGATTAGCAGGACTTCAACAATTAGCTGGTGATGCAACACTTCTTTATTACACAACAGACGAGGCGAAAGAAGGCCGCGATGCGTTTAAAGAAAAACGTACGCCTGACTTCGATCAATTCCCGCGTTTCCCTTAATAGAAAGCTGCCTATTAGTAGGCAGCTTTTTCATGAGTAGACTTATGCGGAGGGATTACAATGATTATTCCTAATTGGCTTGTTCAGCGCGCAAAACTGACTCCTGATGCGCCCGCGTTAGTGAGTAATGGAGAGCGTTGGACATTTGGCGAGTTGTTTGAAAAATCGCTTGAAATTTCACAACAGCTTCATCATGCAGGTGTTCAACCAGGCAGTAGACTAGCATTGCTAAGTCAGTCTACTGAACAAACTGTCTTTATAATTCATGCATGCTGGCTACTGCGGGTAGAGATTGTATGCCTTAATAATCGGTTGACTCCAGTCGAGCTGCGTTGGCAAGTGGAGGACTCGGAAGCAGAAATTTTACTTGTTGATGACACGAAGTATTCTACAATTGATGGAGTAAATTGCCTAACATTTTCTACACTACGCCGACAAACGAGAAAAGAATACGCACTGGAGCAACAATGGGAGGAAGAACAAACGCTTTCCATTATGTATACGTCGGGTACGACTGGAGCGCCAAAAGGAGTGCGCCAAACTGCTGGTAATCATACAGCGAGTGCATTGGCCTCCGCTTTAAATTTAGGTTTGACAGAAAAAGACTCTTGGCTTTGTATGATGCCGTTATTTCACATTAGTGGATTATCGATTATTATTCGCTCAGTTATTTACGGCATGGAAATGCGCTTGTACGAAAAATTTGATGCAAAAGAAGCTGCTGTACAAATTTCTGCAGGGAATGTGACGGCTATGTCAGTTGTCGCATTAACATTAGATCAAATCGTTCGTGTAATGGAGTCGGAACATATGAAAGCACATCCTTCTTTTCGCTCTATGTTAGTAGGTGGTGGATCTGTTCCTTTAGATTATTTAGAACGTGCTGTAGCGCGAAATTTACCAATACTTCAAACGTACGGTATGACAGAAACATGTTCACAAACAACAACGCTTGGCAAAGCAGATGCACGAAGAAAACAAGGGTCTGCGGGCAAACCTTTATTTTTCAATCAAATTTCTATCAAAGGAACTGATGATCAGCATGTGATAGGCGAAGTTCTCATCAAAGGACCGCACGTTACGCCGGGTTATGTAGGAAGTCAAAAGAAGCGCTCTCCATTGACAACTGACGGCTGGCTAGCCACGGGTGATATGGGTTACATAGACGATGAAGGATTTTTATTTATCGTAGATAGAAGAGCGGATTTAATCATTTCAGGTGGAGAAAACATCTACCCGGCAGAAATTGAAAATGTCTTGTTGGCACACCCCTTGATTCGAGAAGCAGGAGTTTGCGGTAAAGAAGATGTGCAGTGGGGGCAAGTACCAGTTGCTTTCGTGATCAGTGAGACTGTTACGGAAAAAGAAATTTTGGATTTCTGTGAACAGCGGTTAGCTCGCTATAAATTACCAAAAAAGATTTATTTTGTGGATGAACTGCCACGCAATGCGTCGAATAAACTAATGCGTTTTGAACTAAAAAAAAGAGTGTAGAAAAAGTACCAGTTTCTACAACAAAAGGGACTGTAAAGAAAATCAGAAGTTACTGATTTTCTATACAGTCCCTTTCTACTATTGTCATTCATCTTCTACTTGCTTAAAGCAGTTTTCAAAACTTCTAAATTATGTTTCATTAACGTAAAATAGTCTTCCTCGTTTACGATATCCTCATCTGTCAGCACGCTTAAATTATGCAGTGTTAGTGTTTTAGCACCTAATTCTTTTTGAATGACTTCCGCTAACTTAGAGCTTACATTTTGCTCGAACAATATATAGTGAATATTTTTTTCTTGTGCTTCCTGAACAATGCTGGCGAGCTGTTTTTGTGAAGGTTCATTTTGTGAATCTAAACCGGATACAGCCAATTGTTGCAATCCATACGTAGATGCTAAATAGCCAAAAGCAGCATGGGAGACAAAAAATGTTTTATTCGGTGCAGCATCTGCCATTGTTTTAAATTGTCTATCTAGGCCTTCGAGTTCATCATATAACGTTTCGTAGTTGGCTTGGAATTGTTCTGCGTGTTCTGGTAGTTCATCCGCTAATTCGTCTTTAATCTTTTCTGCCAATAATGTACTTAGAAAAGGTGAAATCCATACGTGGGGATCGACAGCAGAATCATGGTGGTGATCATGTTCGTCATGGCTTTCTTCCTCGTGGGAATGACCAGATCCTAATTGTTCTCTGTCAATAGAATCTGCAACCGGGATAAATTGAACATCCTCTGTCTGCAATGTCTTTTCTGTTTTCTGAACGAAACCTTCCAATCCGAGTCCTATGTAAAAGAACAGATCGGCTTTCGCTAAAGCCATCATATCCTTTTGTGTCGGTTCAAACACGTGCTCATCTGTACCTGGTGGATAAATAGATTGCACATCAACAAACTCGCCGCCGATGCGTTCAGTAAAGTATTGTAACGGATATACTGTAGTGTATATAAGCATCTTTTCAGGTGAAGTACTATTGCTTTTCTTAGTTGTGTCATTTGTGCAGCCGCTTATTAAGAGGAGCAGAGCGGTAACTAATAATGCAAATCGTTTTTTCATTCATAAAGCCTCCATGACGTTAATCGGAATGATTACTATTTAGATAACTTCCTAATCATACAAGATTTATTTTATGATTGCAACCTGCATTATTTTTTCTTTTCTTTCTTTGGCGGTACAGGGTCAAATCCGCCTTCATGAAAAGGATGGCATTTTAAAATCCGCATAACGGCCAAGTAACTACCTTTTAGTGCACCGTGCGTTTCAATAGCCTCTACGCCATAATGAGAGCAAGTAGGATAGAAACGGCAAGACGGCGGAAACATAGGGGATATAAATTTTTGATAAAAGCGGATGAATAGCACTAGCACTTTCTTTAACATAATGTCACCTTCCGATCTAAGTAGGTTTAGTTTACCGAGTTACGTGGTAAATTAAAAGAGAGAAGCTTATAACTAATGTAGAGGAGTGTTTTTTTATGTCTAAAGAATTAATCCAAGAATTGAATAAGCAGGTGTCTACATGGTCGGTTATGTATGCGAAGTTACATAATTACCACTGGTATGTAAAAGGAAATCAGTTCTTTACATTGCATGCAAAATTTGAAGAGTTGTATAACGAAGCAACTTTGCATATGGATGAAATTGCTGAACGCGTATTGACATTAGGCGGTGAGCCTACAGCGACACTAGCAGAGCATTTGGAAGAATCTGTAGTGAGTGAAGCAAAAGGTACGGAACGAGCAAACGATATGGTACAAACGCTTGTAGATGATTTTGATAAAATTATGAAATCATTGAAAAAAGGTATGGATTTAGCAGCGAAAGATTCTGACGATATGACAGAAGATATGTTGAATGCAGTGTATCAAAGCATTGAAAAACATCAATGGATGCTAAATGCATTTTTAGGCGAAACAAATGAATGAAACTCTTCATTACGCATGAAAGTAGCCGATACAAAGAAGTGAAGTAGTAGGAAGGAGTGAACGCAATGGATATGAATTCTATTATGTCCAGTCAGTTGAGAAGCCTGCAATCGACCGTTCAGATGAGTATGATGAATAAAGCTCTTTCGATTGAAACTTCTGCGGTTACCGAAATGCTGAGTGGGCTTGAAAATCAGCCAACCGCACACCCGTACAAAGGGGCATCTGTGGATATCAAGGCTTGATTGGCAAACACACATCTCGTATGATTAGAGATGTGTGTTTTTTCTGTTAAGTAGAGATGAAATATGGATACATATATTATAGGGAGTTGAAGAATGATGGCACACGGTCAATTTTTACGTAATTTAATTATTGAAACACCTTCTAGACCAGGAAATTTAGGTAAAGTGACGATGGCTATTGGACAACTGGGTGGCGATATTGGTGATATACAAACGATTAAAGTAGGAACCGTTTCAACCATTAGAGAAATAGCGTTGCAGTGTAATAATCAACAACATTTAGCTGAAATAGTAGAGGCTATTGAAAGCTTAAAACATGGTATTAAAGTGCATGCAGTCACTGACGATGTTCTTCAAGCACATGAAGGCGGTAAAATTCATATGAAAGCTACGACGGAAATTCGGTCGTTAGCTGATTTGCGCCGAGTATATACACCAGGTGTGGCAAATGTTTGTAAAACGATTCAAGAAGATCCGGAACAAGCAAATTACTTCACTGGTATTTCAAATACCGTAGCAATTGTAACGGATGGCACAGCTATTTTAGGATTAGGCGATATTGGACCTGTGGCAGGAATGCCTGTAATGGAAGGTAAGGCTGTGTTGTTCGATCAATTCGTAGGTATTAGCGGTATACCCATTCTACTAGATACAAGTGATCCTGATAAAGTAGTGGAAACGATTAAGCATATTCATCAAGGTTTTGGAGCGATTTTACTAGAAGACATAGGCTCTCCGCATTGCTTTGAAATCGAGGAACGTCTAAAAAAAGAATTGCCAATCCCTGTCATGCACGACGATCAGCATGGCACGGCAGTTGTTGCTTTAGCTGCTGCATTAACAGCATGCAAACACGTAGGAGTGGAATTACAGAATTCTTCTGTTGGTCAAATCGGTTTAGGCGCAGCGGGTCTTGCGATTAGTAGAATGTTTATGGCCTATGGTGTGGAAGAGATGAAAGGCACAGATCCAAATCCTAAGGCAACAGACATGCTCGCTGAATATGGAGGAACTGTCGTAGATTCAATGGAAGAAATTATGGCGACATGTGATTTAGTCATTGCCACAACCGGTGTTGCAAATTTAATCAAACCAGAAATGGTGCGTAAAGGTCAAATCATCTTAGCGTTATCGAATCCAAATGCGGAAATTGCACCTGACGTAGCATTAGAGGCAGGTGCAGCATATGCAGCAGACGGACGTCTAGTCAATAACGTCTTAGGATTTCCAGGTATTTTCCGAGGAGCGCTAAATGCCAATGCTAAAGCGATCACATATCCTATGCTAATTGCTGCAGCACAAGCTATCGTAGAAAGTACGAAGCGAGACGATTTAGTGCCACACCCGCTAGATCCAAATGTTCATATCAATGTCGCATTAGCTGTTGAAAAAGTAGTATATGACGAACAAGGGAAATAAGAAAACAGGAAGCTCGGACATAACATGCAACAAGCGTAAAGGACACGTCATCCTTTACGCTTGTTCGTGTTGTTATTAGTAACTATTTTTAAGAACAGTAGAGTGTACCGGAGCAGAAAGCATGACTTTTGGAGTGCAGGGGAAAGGACTTTACTTTTGTTATGTCTCAGCTTCTTTTTGATCTGTTGAATACAGGAATTTATTTTACGTTTCATGCCATACTACAGAAAAAAGAAAGTAGGCTAATTATGAGCGAGCAGAAGTATACGATGTATGTATCTATTCAACATAAGCAAGTGTTAGTTGATCCTTATTCATCCACGTGGGAGTATAAAGTAGAAGTACCTCGAGAAGCATATCCAATTTTCGAAAGATTATTTGCTCAAATGGACCGTTTAGAGTTTCGCAACTTTTTGCGTTCTCATTTACCTTATATTCCTTATCATTATGATCGTGATAATCACGATATTGATCTTAGGATGATGAAAGTGTATGCGCTCATTCATGAATACACAGATGAGGAGTCGAAACAATTTATTGAAAAACTTCCGTACTTTCGTTGATTCAACATGTCCTTTTCCGCTACACTAGAATAAAGGACGTGAGCCAATTGTTGAAATTTGAAGATTTGAATGGAGCGAATGTCGAATTAACTTTCGGACATAATCCGCATAACATTGAATCAAGACATGTACTAGTCGTGATGAAGCACGGTGATCGATGGTTGTTGACTAAACATCGCATTCGTGGAGTAGAATTTCCGGGTGGCAAGGCGGAGCCGGGTGAAACGATTAAGCAAGCTGCCATTCGTGAAACATTAGAAGAAACAGGTGTCACAATTACAAATGTTCAATCATTTGCTGAATATGTAGTCTTTACGGAACCGCCATTTTGCAAAGCTGTTTTTACTGGGGAGGTTGTGCATATCGAAAATGATTATACGTTATTGGAAACAGAAGGTGCAGTTTGGATGACTGATGAGGAACTAGATGCTTGCACTGATTTAAGCTTTCATATGAAAGATCGCGGAATGAGTGAACTCAGGAAGTGGGTGGAAGAAAATGGGCGAACCGTCTAATGGCACGATTGTTTGTCGACGAGAGTATCCTTCACCGAATCCTTCCGTGCAGTTGGAAGAAATAACGTATTGGTCAGATGGTTTGCGTGTAAAAGGCCTGCTAGCAACGCCTAAAGCGCCGGGTTATTATGAGGGTCTTCTATATTTGCGCGGTGGGATCCAGCATGTAGGGATGGTTCGGCCAGCGCGCATCGCCCAGTTCGCTTCCTGTGGATTGATCGTCTTTGCTCCCTATTATCGCGGAAATCGTGGAGGAGAGGGAAAGGATGAATTTGCAGGGGCGGACCGCAATGACGCAGTAGCAGGTGTTGATGTCTTAAAACAACAATCCTCATTAAATACTGAAAGGATTCATTTATTTTCTTTCTCTCGTGGAGGAATCATGGCGTTATGGGTAGCCATTTTGCGAGATGATCTCACATCAATGGTGACATGGGCTGGTGTATCTGATGTGGTATTTACGTATAAAGAACGCAAAGATATGCGGCGCATGATGAAGAGGGTTATTGGCGGTACACCGAACAACCAACCTGATGCTTATAGAGAGAGAACGGCTTTATTTCGCGTCCATAATATAACGATTCCGACATTGATTATTCATGGCACGTTAGATATGAATGTTTCATTTGAACAAGCGTTACTATTGGAAAATGCATTACGTGATGCTGACCGATCGTATGAAGCGTGGTATTTAGAAGGATATAACCATTACATTCCGCCCGAGATGAATCGGCAACTTGTGAAAGATGCGGTAGATTGGATGAAACGACAGTAATTAGAACAAAGCCTGTTGATTAACTTAATTATGTATAATTCTCTCATTCATTTAGTTACAAGTGATTTTGACTATGGCAGTTGAATGAAGTGAAGCTGACTTGGAGTGTCTTGCGGCTTGCGCTTCCAGACGATGCACTACCTCTACAATTACTTGTCAAAAGCACTTAATTTTCAAATTCCAATTCCTTTCTTTGGATAATCTACAGGCTTATAAATAGAAAAAACCTTGCAAAGTAATTCTGCAAGGTTTTTATTAAGAAAATTAACGGACGGGTGGACCGCCTTTAATTGCAATATCTTCTGACACATGATCAAACTTCTTAAAGTTTTCGCGGAAAGCCTCTGCTAGACGGCTGGCTTCTTTGTCATACTCAGCAGGATCTTCCCAAGCGTAACGTGGGTGTAAGACATTTGTAGGTACTCCTGCAATTTCAAGAGGCATGTCCAACCCAAACATTTCGTTCTTTTTCGTAGGCACATTGTCTAATTCGCCGGCAATGGCAGCACGCACCATTGTACGTGTGTAACCTAAGTTCATACGTGAACCTACGCCAAATACTCCGCCAGTCCAACCAGTATTAACTAGAAATACTTTTGAACCGTGTTCTTCGATTTTCTTTCCAAGCATTTCTGCATATGTTGCTGCAGGAAGTGGTAAGAATGGAGAACCGAAGCAAGTAGAGAATGTTGGTTCAGGAGCAGTAATGCCACGCTCTGTTCCAGCCAGTTTAGATGTGAATCCACTTAGGAAGTGGTACATTGCTTGTTCTTTTGTCAAAATTGAGATTGGAGGTAATACTCCTGAAGCGTCAGCTGTTAGGAAAATAATGTTTTTTGGATGACCAGCAACAGATGGTGTCACGATATTATCAATATTTTCTATAGGATAAGCTGCGCGTGTATTCTCAGTAAGTGATTTATCATCATAATCCGGTACGCGTGTTTCTTCGTCCAGAACTACGTTTTCTAAAACAGAACCGAAACGGATCGCACCGAAGATTTCTGGTTCGTTCTCTTTACAAAGGTTAATACATTTCGCATAGCATCCACCTTCGATATTGAACACTCCATTATCGGACCAGCCGTGCTCATCGTCACCGATTAACTTACGGTCAGCATCTGCAGAAAGTGTAGTTTTACCAGTACCTGAAAGGCCGAAGAATAATGCGACATCGCCTTCTTCTCCAACGTTTGCAGAACAGTGCATAGATAGGATCCCTTGTTCAGGAAGCAAGAAGTTCATAACAGAGAAAATAGACTTTTTCATTTCTCCGGCATATTCTGTTCCACCGATTAGGACAATTCGCTTCTCAAGTGATAGAATAATGAAAGTCTCAGAATTTGTACCATCTACTTCTGGATCTGCTTTAAACGAAGGTGCAGCTAAGATTGTAAATTGAGCTTCATGATTTTCTAATTCTTCTTTAGTAGGACGAATGAACAATTGGTGAACAAACAAGTTTTGCCATGCTTTTTCGTTAATCACTTGAATCGAAAGCTGGGAATCTTTATCTGCACCCGCAAATCCTTTAAATACAAATAATTCGTCTTCTGCCTTCAAATGATCGATTACTTTCGTGTATAATGAATCAAATGCTTCAGGAGAGATAGGACGGTTTGTAGTACCCCAATCAACTTTATCTTTAGACACTGCATCTTCAACGATGAATTTGTCTTTAGGAGAGCGTCCTGTATATTTTCCAGTACGCGCGGCAACAGAGCCATCTGCTGTAAGTTGAGCTTCTCCTCTGCTTACTGCTTTTTCAGTTAATTCTGCCACAGACGCTTGGATCGTCACATTGCTTCCGGTTAGAAGACTTTTTAAACTATCATCAATTTTTGCAGATATCATATTCACATACCGTCCTTTGCGTAGTCGTTTTATTTTTAATTTAAGTAGAATATCTTAATTCGTAAATAGTATAACACATTAAGAATAATAATCTATACTAATTCAAAACTCAAGTGATTTGGTAGAAAAAAATTGACAAAATCCAAACTTTTTTATAAGATGTGACATGAACGGATACTCTTATCCCGAGTTGGTGGAGGGTACAGGCCCTGTGAAACCCGGCAACCTGCAATAGACGACAGTCTAGCGCGAAGGTGCCAAACCTGAAGCAAGGTTAAATTCCTTGGACGATAAGAGTGAAAGGTGCTGCGCGTGAAATTTTGCCTTTTACTCATGGATTGAAAATGAGTGGAGGGCTTTTTATATTGTCTAGCCCTGAATCCTTATGGTATATGCTTGACGTCTAGGCGTGGAACTTTACCAGGGACTTATGAGAGTACCGTATCATGTTGCTTACTATAGGGGGAAACAAAATTGACAAATCGTCGACTGTTTACATCAGAATCAGTTACAGAGGGCCATCCTGACAAGATGTGCGACCAAATTTCAGATGCCATTTTAGATGCCATCTTAGTGGAAGATCCAAATGCACGTGTAGCTTGCGAAACAAGTATTACGACAGGACTTGTTCTTGTAATGGGTGAAATTACAACAACAACTTACGTCGATATTCCGAAAGTTGTCCGTGATACGGTGAAGGAAATCGGTTATACACGCGCAAAATACGGCTTTGATTATGAAACGTCCGCTGTTTTGACTTCTATTGATGAACAATCACCAGAAATCGCTGCAAGTGTCAATGTAGCATTAGAAGCGCGTGAAGGTTCTATGTCAGATGAAGAGTTAGATGCAATCGGCGCAGGGGACCAAGGATTAATGTTTGGCTATGCATGTAATGAAACACCAGAATTAATGCCTTTACCTATTAGTTTGTCTCATAAATTGGCACGCCGCTTGGCTGAAGCGCGTAAGACGGAGCTTATTCCGTATTTGCGTCCGGATGGTAAAACACAAGTGACTGTAGAATATGATGAGAAAAATAATCCGGTGCGAATAGATACAATCGTCATTTCGACACAACATCATCCAGAAGTAACTCTTGAACAAATCGAAAGAGATGTAAAAGAAATAGTGATTAGTGCTGTTGTTCCAAAAGAATTATTAGATGAGCATACAAAATACTTTATTAATCCAACAGGAAGTTTCGTAGTAGGCGGTCCTCAGGGGGATTCAGGTCTGACAGGACGTAAAATCATTGTAGATACGTACGGCGGATATGCACGCCACGGTGGTGGAGCATTCTCTGGTAAGGATGCGACGAAGGTGGATCGTTCAGCTTCTTATGCGGCACGTTATGTTGCAAAGAATATTGTAGCGTCAGGATTAGCAGAACATTGTGAAGTTCAACTAGCTTATGCGATCGGTGTCGCAAGTCCGGTATCCATATCTATTAATACGTTTGATACGGGTCGTCTGTCTGAATCACAGTTGGTCGAGTTCGTTCGAGAGTTATTTGATTTACGTCCGGCTGGAATTATTAAGATGCTTGATCTGCGTCGTCCAATTTACAAGCAGACTGCAGCTTATGGTCATTTTGGTCGTACGGATATCGAATTGCCTTGGGAGCAGACGGATAAGGTAGATGCTTTAAAGGATTTGGCTAGTAAGGTGAGTATTAAACAATAACAAGGTGTCGGAAGAGGGGAATTCCCTTTTTCCGGCTTTTTTATTTGGTTAATTTGTAGGGAATTGTATGTGGTTGTGAGTCAACTAGCTTAGTTGCTAGTTGTCTCCTGGCTCAGGCCAATCCCACAGTTGCTTCTTCGTTGGTGCGGACAGATGATAGAGTGTTGTTTACTATACTAAATTACATGCCAGCCATTGACTACAATGAACGACAACTGATGCCTATCGCAGTCGCGAGCGCTGAAGTGGCTTCAGTGAACCTATCACTCTTCAAAATCAGAAACGGCACGAAGTCGTCTAGCGCTAGCTTCGATACACTTCGCGCTACCACCCCTTTCTAACAAAAATGCAGCGTTATGCGTTCTTCGTTTGCCTGATCATACACAGCTTGCAGGCCTACTTCAGCAATCGTGTCTTTGCGAATCACCCGTTGTATATATTCAACAGAAAAGCCCTCTGTGAAAGGGAAATGTTCTACGCGAATGGAATGTTCATCTGCGAAATGTATTGGTATTCTGCCGCTGGGTAGTTCGGGGAATACGCTTGGTGACGGGATGCCGTTTTGGAAAAAGATATGTTCGTGCTCTTTAGTTACACCTGGATCATTCACGCAACAATATAAAGAGAAATTATCTCCCAATTGCAGTAGAGCATAATGCTTTTCAAATAGTATATGGTTAAAACCTTCTACCTGGCTAGCTAATCGTTCACGGCGTTTGTGTTCTTGTTCGACGAATTGTTTGGCTTCTCTCTCTTCGTTGTTTTCTATAAACTGCTCGTAATGAAAACTGCAAAGCATTGCAGCATAGGGATCCATCGTCTCCACACAGTCGATACCCTGCTTGTATAGTACGATTTTAGGTAATAAAGGAAAGTCTGTGAAACGATAGGGAGCTAATTTCTCATCATTCCAAAAAGGCTGACGATCGAAGGAGGACCAGCCGATGTCATGGTTGGCAATTGCGGTCAAAATAGATTCTCTCCAACGATCTTCAGGAAACATTGCTTTACTGAACTTGCTCATAATATCTTTCGCAAGATGCCCGTGGTTATGCTGTTCAATCAAAATGAATTCTTTTTCATGCTCACGTACGATCATCGTCTTTCTTCCTTTCCTGAACTAAGCTTTTTTCAAGTTCTTCTTTTGTCTTCTCGAATTCTTTTACTTCCTGCTCATGTTCTTTTTCGGCTTCCGTAGTACCTACAATTAAAGGTTCCGTATTATAATCTATTCGTTTTCCATAACGCAAAAGTTCGTAAATAATCATACCGTTATTTGGCTTACCATTTACTGTATTCATTGGAATAGCGTCATATAAAACAAAGTATAACGAGTAGAAAATAAATAAATTCCAAAACTTTTCACCCTCTTGCAAGTATCCATTCGCAAGAAAAGCATTAATAGTTAAAGCTAAAATGAAATTAATAAGTATTGGGCCGGCGTAAATGCATATATAAGCAAATTTACTTTTTGAACGAATGGAGTCAAACGTAAACCAGCTATGCACGTGATAATACTTTCGAACATCTAAAAATTTAAGTTTAAAAAGTCTAGGTCCTGACCCTATTGTGAGTCTTGGGTTTTTTACGCCAAATAGACTGCTTATAATAAAATATCCAGCTTCTCGAATAAATGTAGAGATAGGCAAAATAATGAATGCAGAGATTGCCAGCATAAATAAATCTTTTAAACCAAACAAAACATATCGTCTCCTTTGCAAAGAAGAATCAGCATATTAACTTACTTAACGTATTAGTAATACCCTCTTTTCCTGAATTAAATCACGTACTTTCAATAAGGAAATACTACCTACTCAATATTGCATCATTTTTTAATATCTAAAGCTACTTACTAATAGTTGACAACTAGGTGTGAAAAACAGTACACTGTTCACCGTTGACTTTTGAGTCAATCAATAAATTGAAATGAGTTGATGGATTCTTATGTCTTTGCGTAATAATAAAAAGTTTCAAGGTATTCGTGATATAAGGCAACTGCAGTTAAAAGATGCCGCAATTGAGTTATTTGGAATGAAAGGGTATGCCGCAACGAAAATTAGTGAAATTACAAACAAAGCAGAGATTAGTCATGGATTGTTTTATCATTACTTTAAATCTAAAGAAGATTTATATGTTCATGTAATTTTAGAATTACTAGAATCATTGCTGAATACGATCAACGACGTAGAAGAAAAATACGACAATCCTCTTGAACAATTAAAACAACTTACAGAAGTGACTCATTCGGGTTCGTTAAAAGAAGGTGTATACCGCCACATATTAATCATTCAAGCGTTATATTCGGATCATTTACCTGTAGAAGTTAAAAAAGAAATAGTAGAAAAATACCGAGAAATGGTTCAGAGGATAGCTTTAATCATTGAAAAAGGACAAAAAAACGGAGAATTTATTGAAGGTGATGCTGAAGAGTTGGCGATTTATCATTTGTCATTAGTTCATGGATTGCTTTTATCTAATGCACGTAAAATGGTGCCGATTGAAGTATCTGCAGACAAAGTTCTTCGCCAACTAACAAGAAAGGCTACAGAGGAGGATTCCGAGTGAAACGGATGTTGAAGCCGACTATTATTGCTATTTCCATGGCGACCGTGATGGCAGGAGCAGCGATATCTCCAGCACTTGGATTAATCGCTGCCAATTTTCCGGATGCCGATCCTGTGCTGATTAAGTTAATTTTAACTGCACCTTCTTTATTCATTATACCGTTCACATTCATTTCTAGCTATTTGACATCCAAAATAGCGAAACGGACAATTGTGTTAATCGGTTTATCTATTTATGTTATAGCAGGGGTAGGCGCACAATTCACGAATACAATTGAAATGTTGCTTGCGTTTCGTTTCGTGCTTGGTGCAGGAGTTGGACTCGTTATGCCGCTTGGGATCACGCTGATTAGTGACCATTTTAGAGGTAGAGAACAAGTGAAAATGATGGGATATAACTCGGCATTTAGTAACTTTGGTGGAATTTTAACGATGATGTTAGCCGGTTATTTGGCGGCTATTAGTTGGAGAGCGCCTTTTAATGTATATTTAATGGGTGTTGTAATCATTATTCTAGTCTATTTTTTCTTGCCGAAAGATCAACCGATGAAAAGAGACCGTCAAGCGACGAAATTAAAGCTTCCTCTTGCTGTTTTCGGTTATGCACTTGCATCAGCAGGTGTCATGCTCGTTTATTATTCGGTAGCGACTAATATGGCGCTATATCTTGAACAGAGTAACATTGGTGGAGCTGGATTAGCAGGTACAGTGATATCGTTTACGACTGTCGGAGGGATGGTTACAAGTTTAACGTTAATCCAATTACAAGACACGTTGAAGTCGTATATTATGCCTCTTAGTTTATTAGTGATGGGGATAGCGTTTGTGGGGTTATCATTTAGTCATTCTGTGCCAATTATTTTGGCTTGTACATGCATGGTAGGTTTTGGTCAGGGGATCTTGTTCCCAATTATTAATGTGAAAGCGTTAAACTTAGTAAATCCTTTGTATAGTGATCGTGTTATAGCTACCGTATCTAGTGCTATATACGTCGGTCAATTTAGCTCACCACTCGTTTTAGATGGGATCGCTAGACTTGCAGGATTACCAGCCATTCGCTTCCAGTACTTTATTATTGGTGGCGCACTAGGAGTAACCGTGCTTTTAATGCTTGTATATCGATTCGTTACTAAAGAAAAGACCGTTGAAGCTCAAATGTAAGCAGTACGGTGAAAATTTAAAGAGACGTCACCAAATATAGCGGTGACGTCTCTTAATACTTGTTGTGTCATTACATTTGTACTTCTGGATTGCCAAAAGCTTCATATTCAGCTAATAACGAGTGAAGTGGCAATTCATACAATTGTTTCCCATCAATTTTAAATACCCCATTTGAAACAAGTTCTTCAATTACTTTGTCGCGGTTGTTTTCGCTATAATTTTTCTCTTTTTTCATCTTGCATTTCCTCCTTGATTCCCACTCTAACTATAGCCAGTTAACGACCAAGTTAAACCGAGACGCGTATAGATGGAATACTTTGAATTTTATTCGATTCAGTTAAATTCTAATTAGGCGAAATGCAGGCAAATAAAAATATTTTGTTTATGGGTACCAATCTGAGGGGAGAATCGTTATAATCTAATTCGTGCATAAATTTGTTATTTACCATAGGAGGTTACTATGTTTTTTATTGAAGCAAAACGAATTGCGGTCGTTATTTTAGGTTCATTGCTTATGGCGATATCGCTAAACTTTTTTCTCATTAATGCCAATGTCTACGCAAGTGGTTTTGCAGGTGCTGCGCAGTTGGTATCAAGTGTTTTAATGGATCAACTAGGGATTTCTATTAGTACGGGTATTTTATTGTTACTATTCAATATTCCGGTTTTTATTCTTGGTTGGTTTAAAGTCGGTAAAGGTTTTACAATCTACAGTATCGTTTCAGTTGCATTTGCTACATTATTTCTTGAGTTGTTGCCCTTAACTTCCATGTCAGATGATATTATGCTGAATGCTGTTTTTGGTGGTGTGTTAGCAGGTGTGGGTGTCGGAATTTCACTCAAGCTCGGAGCGTCTACTGGAGGAATGGATATTGTTGCAATGATTTTGTCGCGTATGCAAGATAAACCAATCGGAATCTACTTTTTAGTGCTCAATGGAATTCTCATATTAGTGGCAGGCATTCTTTATGAGCCGGAGAATGCGTTGTATACGATGATTGCACTTTATGTAACGACATCTGTTATTGACATGATCCATACGCGTCATGAAAAAGTTACAGCAATGATCATTACGAGGCAGGCAGAAGATCTTCAGCAAGCGATCCACCGTCAAATGGTACGCGGAATTACAATTTTGCCGGCAAAAGGTGCCTATTCAAATGAAGACAAAAGTATGTTGTATGTAGTCATCACGCGTTATGAACTGTATGATTTGGAGCGGATTATAAACGAAACAGATCCGCAAGCTTTTACAAATATCGTTCAGACTGTAGGGATATTCGGCTTCTTTAGAAAAGAAGGAGAGAAATTGGCATAAGAAAAAGGAGCTGTCGCAATCGTTCATGACGAACTTTGCGACAGCTCCTTTTTTAGTTAGACTTGATTTGCTTCATGTAGCTTAGCGAAAGCCCCTCGTTGCTTTAAAAGCGAATCATACGTACCTTGTTCTTCAATGCCATCTTCTGACATCACAATTACTTGATCTGCGTTGCGTATAGTAGTCAGTCGGTGTGCAATTACGAGTGTTGTTCGATTTACAGATAGTTCTTCAAGAGATTTTTGGATAATTCTTTCTGTTTCTGTATCGAGAGCGGAAGTAGCTTCATCTAAAATTAAAATAGGTGGATTTTTTAAGAACATACGCGCAATCGCCAATCGTTGCTTTTGACCTCCCGACAGTTTTAATCCCCGTTCGCCAATTTGTGTTTCATAACCGTTTGGCATACTATTGATTAGCTCTGTCAGATGCGCTTTATGTGCCGCTTCATATACTTCTTCATCCGTTGCATCCAATCTACCGTAAGCGATGTTCTCCCGAATCGTTCCAGTAAACAAGAAAACGTCTTGTTGGACAATTCCAATTTGGTTACGTAAAGACTTCTGCGTTATTTTCCGGATGTCTATGCCGTCTATCGTGATAGAACCTTCATCCACATCATAAAATCGCGGGATGAGTGAACAGATGGTAGTTTTCCCTGCTCCAGACTGCCCGACAAATGCGACAGTTTGTCCTGCTCGTATCGTCAAGTCAATATTGCGTAAAACAGGTCTTTTCGGTTCGTAGCCAAACGTAACATTGGAAAGTTGAATATTTCCTTGTAGCTGTTCCACTACTATTGCATCTTTTACGTCGTTAATTTCGGGTGCTGTATTCATCAGTTGTCGGAACCGACTAAATCCTGCCATGCCTTTAGGGTATAATTCCAGTAAGGCACTAATTTTATCGATTGGCTTAATCAAAATATTACTGAATAAAATAAAGCTGACTAGTTCACCATATGTCAACTTATTATTTACTGTGAACCAAGCGCCGACAATCAAAATGACGAGTGTGACGAGACGTGTAAGCATGTACATGGAAGAAGTAGCCCAAGCCATTACTTTATACGCTTGAAGTTTAGCAGTTCGGAAGTGGCGGTTGTCTGTTTGAAAACGGCGTAATTCAAACTCTTCATTTGTAAAAGATTTGACCACTCGTGAGCCGGCAACAGAATCTTCTACACGTCCATTTACATCTGCAATATTTTGATACATTTTATGCCATGCAACATTCATCTTCTTATTACAGAAAGTCACAACTACCGCAAGTAGAGGAACCATCACGATTGCGATGAGTGCTAGCTCAGGGTTGATCGTGTACATTAATCCAAAGGCGCCAATAATAGTCATAACTGCTATGAATGCATCTTCAGGTCCGTGGTGGGCTAGTTCGCCAATATCGAACAAATCTGTCGTGATGCGTGTCATAATATGTCCGGTTTTTGTATTATCAAAAAAACGGAACGACTGTCTTTGGACATGTTCGAATAGTTCGCGACGCATATCTGTTTCTATATTAATTCCGAGTTTATGTCCTAGATAACTCACAATGTAATGTAGAAATGTGCTGACTAAATAGACGATGAGCAATAAAAAGCTAACTGTAACGATACGACTCCAATCACCTGATGGAAGTAGCCCATCGATGAACCATTGCACCGCCAGAGGAAATGCAAGTTCAAGAAGAGCTACAATAATTGCGCTGAAAAAGTCGATCAGAAACAAACGGCGGTGAGGCTTGTAGTAGGAAAAAAATTGTGTAATCATGATGTAATTCCTTTCAGTTGATATAATGCAAGTATGATAAAGTGAAAGATGAAATCATCTAAAATGTTAGCATACTACAAAGAGTGTATCGGATGAAGTGTAGAAGTAATAATTATTTGTTTCGATCAAATTATGTAGATCCTTTTTATTTCTTTATATGAATTCATTGAATTTTTGTGAAAGTGGTGCAAATTTTGAAGGATACCTATATACTTAATAATGAAAATCATTAATTACACAAGCATTCGATTCTTATTAAAATAGCCTTTAGGCATAGTAAAGTTGGTTTTATACATAATGAATAAATCTATTTGGTTACGTGAACTGCGCCGTCGATTGAACAGTTGGTTTATAGTGACGATGCTTGGTGCAGCAGTGATCGTCATGCCTGTAGCGTATGTCGTTCTTAGCTTCTTCCAACCGACAAGCGACAATTGGCAGCATATTAAAGAATTTTTACTCGCAGATTATATTAAAGGTTCATTAGTGTTAGTAGGTTCAGTAGGATTTTTATCCACTGCTATTGGTTTACTATTGGCATGGATTGTGGCGGCCTATGAATTTCCGATGCGTAAGCAATTTAAGTGGTTGCTTATTTTGCCGTTAGCGATTCCACCATATATTGCGGCATACACATACAGTACGATGACGAGTTATACGGGGATCATTCAATCATATTTCCGCAATCATTGGGATTATCAATTTACACCGGGAACAATTGAAATTATGTCATTGCGCGGAGCCATTTTTGTTTTAACATTATTTTTATATCCTTATGTGTATATGATTACGTTAAACTATTTTGAGAAACAAAGTGCAGCTTATATTGAAAGCGCAAAGACACTTGGGTTGAACGGTTTTCAGTTATTTTTCCGTTTAGTACTACCGATTGCGCGTCCAGCTATTATTGCTGGGGCGATGCTTATCATATTTGAAGTATTGAGCGATTACGGCGTGGCTAGTTTCTTCGGTGTACGTACAATATCTACAGCTATTTTTCAAACGTGGTTTGGTATGTACGATATTCATGCAGCTATGCGTTTAGCCGCGTGGTTATTACTCATTATTTTAGGTATCTTTATGCTTGAAAGATTTTTACGCAAACGTCGAAAATACGATACGAATGTCACTCAAAGCAGACCTCTTGCTAGGAGAAAGCTTCATGGCGTGACCGCTTGGGGGGCTACGTTGACGTGTATGGCAGTTTTCCTTATGGCGTTTTTGATTCCGTTTATTCAACTCATTCAATGGACGTTAAAAACGTATGAAAAGGTATGGCGCGCGGACTTTTTAAGTTTGATGACGAATAGTTTGCTTGCCGCTTTATTCGGAGCATTGATTATTAGTTTCTTTGCGATTTTAGCAGCACGAACGATTAATTTATATCCTTCGGTGTCTTCGAACTTATTAGCTCGTGTCATGACGTCGGGGTATGCGGTACCTGGTGCTGTTGTAGCAATTGGCGTACTGGCATTGTTTATTACGCTAGACGAAAAATTAGCATTTCTTTACCCAGTCCTTTTGGGTGTACAATCAGGAACGTTAGTATTGAGTTTATCGATCGCGATGCTCATTACGGGGTATGTTATCCGATTCATGGCTCAAGGGTTTAATGCTGTTGAGTCGGGCTATAGCAAAATTCCGCCCTCGTACCGAGAAGCATCATTCCTACTTGGCAGAGGATTAACATATACCTTCTGGAAAGTGGAATTTCCTTTATTAAGAGGATCTATTTTAATTGGATTTGCATTAGCTTTTTTAGAAATTATGAAAGAACTTCCGTTAACATTGTTATTGCGCCCTTTTAACTTTGATACATTAGCTACGAGAACGTATCAATATGCAATTGATGAACGGATATATGAAGCGGCGCCCTCTTCATTACTGCTAATCTGTCTAAGTATTTTGTCGGTGATCATACTATTACGATTCGAGGAGAAGCGATGATTATGTTCGTACAAATTCAAAATTTATCTTTTCACTATTCCAGAAAACAAAATCCTGTGATTGATCGGTTTTCACTTTCAATCGAAAAAGGTGAGATTGTAGGTATCGTGGGAGCAAGCGGTAGTGGAAAAAGCACGTTATTGCGATTGCTTGCAGGTTTAGAAGACCCGACTGGCGGCAGTATCGAATTAGATGGCAGACAAATTGTAGGGGATCGAATTTATATTGAAGCGGAGAAGCGGGGCGTCGGCATGGTATTTCAAAACTATGCATTGTTCCCCCATTTAACAGTAGGTGAGAATATTTGTTTTGGACTGCATAAATTAAAGCGGGCAGAAAGAAAAGCACGGTTGAATGAAATGTTAGAGCTAGTGCAGTTACAAGAGTATGCGAAACGCTATCCCCATGAGTTGAGCGGTGGACAGCAACAACGCGTCGCATTGGCTAGGGCATTGGCACCAGCACCTTCTATTTTATTAATGGATGAGCCGTTCAGTAATTTAGACACTAATCTGAAATCGTTAATCCGTATGGAAGTTCGAGATATTTTGCAGAAAGCAAATATTACTTGTTTATTCGTTTCGCACGATCAAGCAGATGTAGACGCAATTTGTGACCGGACGATCTACATCGATTGCGCTACTTATGTAGGAACAAACAAAGAAGTCGTTTCGGTATAAAGCAGAGGGGTTCGTCCAATAAGTCATTTCCATAAAAAACATCACAGGAAATCAAGTAGCACGGACTTTCTGAACAAGACCTTTTTTCACAAATCCAAACTAATTTTGACTGAAAAGTGACAGCGTGAAATATTTAGAAAAAATGAAAAATAAAAACTAGCTTTTTACTCGGGAATATATTATGATTTGCATAGCAGTGAAAATGATTCTCATTACCAAGTGATAGATTCACTAGAACAAAGGACAAGGGGAGAAATATATTGAAGAAAAGTTCGTTATTATGGGCATTTGCTTTATTGTTGTTAGCAGCAATTTTAGGCGCATGTAGCTCAAGTTCTGAAAAAGAAGAGCAAACAGAAGAACCTGCAAAAGAAGAAGCACCTGCAGAAGACACTGCGAAAGAGGAAGAAAAAACTGGCGGTGAAGTAAATGTTTATACAGCTAGACATTACGATGTAGACGCTATTCTTTATGAAGACTTTGAAGAAAAGACAGGCATTAAAGTAAATGTCATTGAAGCAAAGGCGCCTGAGTTAATCGAGCGTTTGAAGCGTGAAGGTCAAAACACACCAGCTGACCTATTTATTACAGTAGACGGTGGAATTTTGAACACAGCGAAAGAAGAAGGGTTACTACAAGCAGTAGAGTCTGCTGAAATTGACGAACGTGTACCAGCTGAACTTCGTGATACAGATGATCAATGGATTGGTTTATCTACTCGTGCACGTGTCATCGTCTATTCGAAAGATCGTGTGAAGCCGGAAGAACTATCTACGTATGAAGACTTGGCTACAGATAAATGGAAGGGCAAATTGCTTGTTCGTTCATCTGACAGTTTGTACAACCAATCATTAATGGCATCACTCATTGCACTTGACGGTGAAGAGAAGGCGAAAGAATGGGCGCAAGGAATTGCAAACAATTTAGCGCGTGATCCTGAAGGTGGAGACCGTGACCAAGCTCGTGCGATTGTTGCAGGTGTTGGTGACGTGGCAATTATGAATAGTTATTACGTAGGCCGTATGTCTGTATCTGATGAAGCAGAAGACGTAAAAGTGTTCGAGCAAGTAGGAGTATTTTTCCCGAACCAGGAAACTACAGGTACACATATTAATATTAGTGGTGCTGGTTTAGTGAAGCATAGTAAAAATAAAGAAAACGCAGTGAAATTGATCGAGTATTTAACGACTGTTGAAGCACAAGAAGAAATTTCATTGGCAAACTTTGAATTCCCTGTGAACGAAGAAGCTAAACTACCAGAAGTTATGGCTAGCTGGGGTACATTCACTCCACAAAAAATTGATTTCGCAGACTACGGAACATACAATCCGAAAGCTGTAGAATTAATGAATGAAGTAGGTTGGAAATAAGTTGAATGGGGAAAAAGCAGCCTTATGGCTGCTTTTTTATTGTCTTCTTCATGTAAGGAACATTTTAATCCCATATACAGTCTAGTATTATATCGAGCTTGGCGATGATCCGAAGAAAGGAATTGTCTTTTTAGAAATGCGATGTTCGTGACGAGTATTTGTAGAGGTAGTGTAGCGTGTAGGGTTTCCCCTACACGTGCCCATCCGGAAAGTGTATCGTCTTAGCAAGCCACAAGACAATCCAGGTCAGCGTCATGCGATCCGTTCGTCATAGTCAAACGCGCTTTCAAATAAATGACTGAGTGAATTATACATACTATAGTTAATCAACAGGCATGTTATTATATTAACCTAGGGGGTTCAAAAGTGATAAAGTATCTGCCTTACGTTTTAATAATTTATTTGTTAGCTGGATGTGCACATGAAAGTAACACAATGTCTCTTCTTGACTATTCGGTTAAAGAAGTGAAACTATCACAATTTGAAAATTTCGGTGGAATAAATGAGCAATATGTTCTTTCGTTTGTCCGACCAGAGGAAATAGCTATCTTTGAACAAGCTGTTCAAACAGCAACTAAACAAAGCGATCCCGAAAAAAATTTCATGCCGGATTATGATTTATTAATCGAATATGACATTGCAGAAGGTGATCTACCGACCCACGGTATTCATATGTGGCTAGGAAATCCTGTACAATTTATGTATATTGCGGATCAACAAGTGTATACCGCAACAGTAGACATGTCAGAAAAATTAATCACTCTATTAAATAATCGTCCGCTTTAACTAGTGGTTCTGAAAATCAATTTTGCAGCGCTTTATACAATTGCCCTTTACGCGCATATTCGTCGACGATTCGTGTCATATCCGCACGATCTTCATCAGTCAGTTCGCGGACGACACGGGCAGGTGAGCCTAGAGCCAAAGTATTTGGCGGAATTTTCTTTCCGGGGGTTACTAAACTGCCAGCGCCTATGAAAGCTCCTTCACCTACTTCTGCACCGTCTAACACAGTGGCACCCATTCCGATAAGCGCGCCTTTTTTGATCGTACAACTATGAAGCATCACTTTATGACCGATTGTTACATCATCTTCTAAAATAAGCGGGAATTTTGGACTTTGGTGTAAACAACAGAAATCTTGAACATTTACTTTAGTACCGATGATTGTGGGAGATACATCCCCCCGAATAACTGTATTAAACCAAATGGATGACTCGGGTCCAATCGTCACATCTCCTGAAATAGTAACATAATCAGCTATATAAACAGATGGATCGATAGTTGGCATTTTACCTTCGTATGGATAAATCATTCAAATCTCCTCTTTTCTACTAGAATCATGTATAATTTATCGTAACAAACTTTTGGCTTTTCCGATACATAAGAATGCAATTACTAGAGTAAGATAGTTAAATAGGGAGTGATGTACGTGTGGAAATGGGAAGCTGAAGGTAAACCGAAAGCAGTCGTTGTAATGGTTCATAATGCGTATGAACATCATCGACGCTATGTGTGGTTGATTCAACAATTAAGAAGTAACGGATTCCATGTGGTCACAGGTGATCTACCTGGACACGGTATAGAAAATGTAGAAGTTCATACAGAAGCATTCAAAGACTATCGGAGATTTATAAAAAAAATGATACGAACAGGTCTCGATGATAAATTGCCTTTGTTTTTATTCGGACACGGGATGGGGGCAACATTTTTAATGCGCTTATTGCAAATGGAGCATATTGAGTGTGCAGGTGTGATTTGTACATCCCCGTGGCTTCAGTTGGAATATACGCCTCCTATACGGGCGAAAATGCTAACAAAGTGGTCCCAGACTACGCCGATAGACCACGAAATTACAGTGGATCAATTATCACGTGATCCAGAGTTTCTTGAACAGTTTGAAGAAGATCCGCTCTATGTGCCAATCGTTTCTGGTAGTTGGTATCGCGAATTACAAACATTGATGAAATCAGTCATGCAACCAGATTTAGTTATACAAGACGTTCCTTTATTATTGCATACGGGTGAACTAGATCGAATTACAGATAAAGAGTACACGCGTCGATGGGCATTTGGACAAAAGTTATCTGAGTTGCAGTATAAACAATGGAGAGAAGCACGCCATGACGTGTGGCAGGAACCAAATCGTGAAGATATATACTTGTATACACAATCATTTATGAATAATGCTCTTCGCTCCCTTGGCTATGTAATTGACTAACGCGAAGAAAGCCAGGATGTGAAAAAATGAGAGAACGACTGTACATAGGGATTGCAGGTGGGATTGGAGCAATGGCGCGTTTGCTAGTAGGAGAAATGCTGCTCATGAACAGTGCTTTTCCTATCGCTACATTGACAGTGAATATGGTCGGAACGCTATCGCTTTGTTTTCTTGTAGAATGGGCTAGGCTCGGCGGACATCTTCCTCCACTTGCCGTAACCGTCATGACAGTTGGTTTTCTCGGAGCTTTTACAACATTTTCAGCTGTCAGTTTAGAAACTATCCAGCTAATAGAAAATGGTCTATATCCTATGGCTATTGTTTATGTCGGAAGCAGCTTATTCGGCGGATTCACAATGGCGGCACTCGGTTTTTCATTGGCAAAGAAGGTGACTGCATGATATGGCATTACGTGGCGGTCGGCTGCGGAGGAATTCTTGGTGCATTGTTGCGCTACGAATGTGCCGCCCGCCTCAATAAGAGTTCTATGCCCTACGGTACGTTACTCGTAAATAGCATCGGTTGTTTTTTTATAGGATGGATCATCGGCTTGGGATTACCGACTGCATGGCTAATATTTTGGGCGACTGGGGTGGCGGGTGCTTTAACGACTTACTCGACATTGATGAAAGAGATATGGACGTATTGGATAGAAGATCAAAAAACACGTGCGATTCTCTATACTGTACTGACATTCGGATTAGGTCTAGTCTTAGCATATACTGGGTATAGCCTATAGAAAAGAGGTATAGATGTATGAATGAAAAGAAGCAAACAAAGAGCGGAAAATGGATTAGTTCGTTTCTAATCGCTGTAGCTGTAGCAATTGCGGTTATCTATTTTCCTGAAATTTTTGGCGAAGAGGATATACAACCGAGTCGTTCCGGTCTGATTCCTGTCGAATTAGTAAAAACAATTGACGGAGATACGATTAAAATTATATATGAGGGCAAAGAAGTAAATGTACGGTACTTATTGATCGATACGCCTGAAACGAATCATCCCCGTCTAGGGAAGCAGCCTTTCGGTCAACAAGCCAAAACGCGTAATCAAGAGCTACTGCAAAAAGGACAACTAGAAATTGAGTTCGATATTGGCGATAAATATGATAAGTACGGGAGATTACTAGCGTATATATACATAGATGGTGAGAGTGTACAGGGGCAGTTATTGAAAGAAGGACTTGCGCGGGTGGCATATGTTTATCCACCAAATACTCGGCATTTGGAGTCATTCAAGACCGCAGAGTCACAAGCAAAAAAGTCAGGAATCGGCATTTGGTCATTAGAGGACTATGCGACAGACCGCGGCTTTGACAGCGAAAAATACCCAAAGGAATCTATGAAGCAACCGACCTCTGGTAAAGAGGAATACTTTAAAAATTGCACAGAACTGCGGAAGAATTATCCAGACGGCGTCAAAAAAGGACATCCCGCTTATGCGGACAGACTAGATCGAAATAGAGATGGAAGGGCTTGTGAATGACTTTATTTAGTTAAAAATAACAACCATAATTCCATCATATTTTGCAGAAATGACTTACCTCACAAGCTCTAACTACTCCCACCCGTAAAACCCCAGCTATCTAGAAACGGCAACTAAAATAGTAAAACCTCCCTCTTAAAGAAAGTAGAAGAATACAACAAGCCAGCGACTTTGAGAATGGTCAGCGTGACAGGTGAAACACCATCGTAGCGTTAGGAGTACATCTTTTCTCTAGAGGTGTGGTTCACCGCACGCCCTCCTGAACGCGTCCAGCTGAAACGAAACGACATACCTAACGTCTCCACCACCCCCATCCGTTGAATCCAAACCATCTAAAACTAACAATACGTCTCCTATCACGCTCATTAGAATAAAGTCAGCTAGCACTATATTTCGGAAACTCTTTTGCTATCAAAACATCTCATTATAATTCGTCAATTCACGCAATGCTCGTTCCTCTGCTGGAATTCGTACCGAAAGCATCCAGGCGTTTAAAACGAGAAACAGTACAGCGGTAAAATAAGCACTAAACAATAATGGTAATACTATAAGTTCTATTGTAACAATTACATAGTTTGGATGACGGATCCAGCGGTAAGGCCCTTTTTTCTGAACAGTAGCCCCTGGTAAAATAAGAATCTTCGTATTCCAGAACTTGCCGAGGGAGGAGAGACACCAAATGCGTGCCAGTTGCATCAGAAGAAAAAAACTAAACAACAAACTGGAAAATGGAGAAAGTGGACGATCGAACCACGCTACTTCTACGAGTAATGAGATAAAAAATGCTGTATGCATAAGAACCATCCACTTGTAATGCGAAGCCCCTATTTCAATAGCTCCTTGACTGCGCATCCATTGTTCATTGCGTTTAGCTACCCCTAATTCAACTAGGCGTTGAATAACTACAATGGTGAAAACGATCAGGAATAATTTGCCCATCTCACTGCCACTCCAATAATAGTAATTCCCCGCAAAAGCCTGGTCCTAATGCTGCCATTAAGCCAATATCTCCTGAAGTCGGTTGTTGTTCGATGAAATCTTTTAATACGTATAACACGGTAGGAGAGGACATGTTGCCGTGATGTTGTAGCACTTTCTTGGAAGTAGCCGTTTGCTGTGAATCCATATGAAGTGCTTTTTCATAGGCGTCAAGTACTTTCTTTCCTCCAGGATGTGCCACAAAATGGGTAACATCCTCCATAGATAAATTTTGCTCTTTTACAAACTGGTGGACGAATGGTCCGAGCCAACTCTTGATGACGTTTGGAATACTTTTCGAAAAGACTACATGCAAACCATCATTTTTAATATCCCAGCCCATTACATCTTCAGAATCAGGCATGAAGCGTGAAGAAGTTGCACGTATTACAGGCATTGGACGGGTGCTTTTAATCGTGGATTGTTCACCTGAAACTAACGCACATGCTACACCATCTGAAAATAACGACACCCCCACTAGATTACTTTTTGTTACGTCATCACGCTGGAACGTCAAGCTACAAAGTTCCAAAGCAAGTACTAGAACATTGGATTCTGGATAAGCTTTACAATAATCGAAAGCGCGGCTCATACCCGATGCACCACCTGCACAGCCAAGACCCCAGATGGGAATACGTTTAATATCATGGCGAAACGGTAATTGATTAATAAGTCGTGCATCAATACTAGGTGTCGCTAGTCCGCTGCTAGATACGAAGAAAATCGCATCGATTTCAGCTGGATCTACCGAACGCTCTAAAGTGGCTGAGTTCGTTAAACATTTCTCTACCGCCTGTTTCCCAAGCGTCACAGCATGTTCAATATAAAGATTATTTTTCGTTTCAAAATCATGCGGTTCGGAATACCATTCTAAAGGCATACAAACTTGACGTGTATCGATCTCGCCATTTTGGAACACTTTTAGTAAACGATCAATATCTTTAAATGAATCAGAAAAAAGAGAACGAGCAAACTTCATGGCTTCTTCCTGTTTTAGTTCAACAGGTGGACAAACTGTACTGATAGATTGAATTTTTGGCATAGGCAACCTCCGTTAACTAGTAATGAGTGACATTTCTTATAGACTATATGCAAGAATGGATGAAGACTTGTCTACATATTGAAAAGTCTATTACAAGAAAATAGTATGTCTTACTTGCTATTCCCTATTAAGAGGATAAAAAACTAGTAATAGGAATGATGTTGTTCTATCATTAGTTTAGACAGATTTTGTGCAATGTATGTAATTAAGAAAGGGGAGAACAGAGATGAAATTACTGGATACGAAGAATCAGTTAACAGAAAAACAAAAGCATATGGACCGGGTGGCGGCAGTTGATAACGCAGTAGTACTGAACATCCAATTACGTAAAGGGGAAGAGATCGCCGAGCATGATGCTGATAGCGAAGTATTTATTATCGTTCGCAAAGGCCGTGTTCGTTTTACAGTGGAAGGAGAGACTGTTGAACTAACGCCCGATAATGTATTGCATATGGATCCACGTGAAAAGCATAGTTTACATGCGATTGAAGAATCTGATCTCATCGTAATTCAAGCTAAACCATAAAAGTATCTTAAGGGGCTGTCGGGAGAGTCAGTAGTATCTGACTTTCCGTGACAGTCCTTTTCTTATGGGAATAAGTGAGTGAATATGGCGATTGGATGGAGTGAAACTGGCTTGAAGTGTCTTGCGGCTTGCGCTTCCAGACGATACGCTTTCCGGAGGGGACGCGGCGGACCCCGCAAAAGTGCGCTGCGGGTTACGCCTGTCGTCCTTGATCCTCCCGGAGTCGATCGTCTTCCAGCTTCAGCCGTACTTAGTGTGTGCAAGACAGGTTGATCACTCTTTGTAGATGGAGAAAGACCAAGTAAGTAGACTTGTCTGATACCATGCGACCGTTTTTGAAGTTAAAAAGCGGTGACGTGTTGCTAGCTACTATGACTGTTTAGATGAATGGAGTGAGAAAAGCAATGACTCTATATGCATTCAGTCAGGTAATCCAAAGCTTCACCCACACTGGTCAGGAAGCGGAACATACCATACTTAATTTCTGGACGAACACTAAATGGCTTCCCGACACAAACTCAAGGATTCTCCCGGAAGAACCGGCGACTCCTGGAAAATCAGGGCGACAGGCGTAATCGCCAAAGAACTTCTGGCGAGTCCGCCGCGCCCCCTCAGGAAAGCGTCCGGTTCTGTAGGGAGAATCCTAACACGTACACTCTTTTTCTGCACTACAAAGAAGAAGTCACTCACTCCACTCCAACTTCAGGCCGAACACCAATTAACTTCCCGACAAAAACTCAAGGATTCTCCCGGAAGAACCGGCGACTCTTGGAGGATCAGGGTGACAGGCGTAATCGCCACGCACTTTTGGCGAGTCCGCCGCGTCCCCTCAGGAAAGCGTCCGATTCTGTAGGGAGAATCCTCACACATACATTCATTTTCTGCCCCACAAAGAATTCTTCGAGTGAGGAGAAAAATACTGTCTGCTTTCTAAGGCAACGAATTATAAAACAAAACTGAGCAAAGGAAAACGAGTCGTTTTTCTCTGCTCAGTTTATACAAACGCCATATTGGACAGCTACTTTTAAATGGTGGGTACCGTGTCGCATAATTTTCGTAAACTTACTACAAAAGCTTCTGTTTGCTCTGTCGTTCGCTTTTTCGGACCTCGTAATCTTCCGCCTGCACGACGGATTTTCTGCGCTTTATGACGTGCTGCTAACAACTGATCGATATTTTCATTTGTGAACCATCTGCCGTTTTGATCGAGCGGAAATCCTTGTTTTGCTAAAGCCATGGCGGCTAGTCCATAATCTTGGGTTACGATAATATCACCTTTTTTTATGCGATTGACTAACACGAAATCGACTGCATCTGCACCTTTTGATACAGTAATCGTTTCTGCCCCATCGCGGTGCATTTCATGTGCTGTATCACAAAGTAATATACAGGGAAACCGGTATTCTTTAGCAATCGCAATAGTTTCGTTAATTACAGAACAACCATCTGCATCAACCAAAATTGTTGTCATAAAATTTTTCACCTCTCTATTTCCATTCATACGTTTTAGTATAACAAATATCGGGTAACATAAGTGAAAACAGTAAATTGAGGTGACGCTGAATGGCTGATTTGCCAAAAGATGAAAGAACTACTGCACAACAACGTGAACAATACGGACGGGAAATGGATGCACGCAATGCGGCCATGGAAAATGTTGAAGTTCCACCAGAAACACGTGCATTAGCAGAACATGAAATCCCGCCACCTTTAACAGAAGAAGAAATTCGCGCAAAAGTCGGCGATCAGAATTATGACAATGCTACAGATGACAACGCACCGACATCGATTAATAGTTAATGTAAAGAAAGGAGCATCTATTGGATGTTCCTTTTTGTGTGTGAAAATGAAACATCATACACTCTTGAAACGTATAAAAGGCATACTAATTATTGGAGTGATTAAAGTTGAATGAAGGGTATTTCGTAGGCTGGGGAACACTAGCCTTAATCAACGCTGTACTTGCGCAAGGTAAAAACCGTAGTGGTTTGAATTGGTTCATACTTTCCCTATTTATTGGTCCATTTGCTACCCTCTTCTTAGCGCTATCAGCTAAAAAGTGATAAACTATTTAGGAAACCGAAATAGTGAGAGGGGTTAATAAAAAAATGCAAATCCATACAGAAATTTTATTGGCAACTGCTGGCCAAGTGACAAAAAATCAATTGGTGAAACAATTCGTCGAGAATCAAACAGGCGGATATTGTTCACTCGTACTAGAAGATAAACAAGTAGTCGTTTTAAAAGATAAGAAGTGGAAATCACTAGAGGATATCCGTAGTATCGCGGGAGAAGTATCCCGTAATCTAGCTGCACAAAAAGTACAGACTGCAACGATTCAAGCAGATGTATTAGCGGAGAAATGGTCTGACGCTGACGAAGCGGTTACTGCATTCGTGGAAGGTTGGCATCTCGGAGCGTATAATTTCGATCGTTATCAATCTAAAAAAGCAAATCCGGTAACGAAATTAACCGTTAGTGGAGCAGATTCAGCGTTGGTGAAAATTGGAGAAGTACGCGCAGCAGCGATGGCATTTTCACGTGACTTGATGAATGAATTATCTGATGTTCTAAATCCAGAGACATATCCAGAAGTCTTGAAAGAACACTTTAAAGGTACGAAAGTGAAGATTGATGTACTAGGTAAGAAAGAAATTGAAGAGCGACAGATGAATGGTGTATTAACTGTTTGTCGCGGTAGTAAGTATGAGCCTTCATTCGTTGAGATGACGTTGCAGACAGATGCATCGAAGCCGTTAGTGGCACTTGTTGGTAAAGGCGTAACTTATGATTCAGGTGGTATTAGCTTGAAAGGTGGACGTGACGACAGTGATATGCGTATGGATATGGGTGGTTCAGCGGCTGTCAGCGGTGCGTTATCACTTCTAGCGCATTCTGATGCAAAAGTGAATGTCGTTGTACTAATTCCAATGGTTGAAAATACACCAGGACCAGACGCTGTTATGCCAGGTGAAGTGATTCAATTTAAGAATGGCATCAGTGTACAAGTCGGGAATACAGACGCAGAAGGTCGTTTGATCTTAGCGGATGGATTGATTCGTGCGGAGGAACTGGGCGCAGACTATACGGTGGATATCGCTACATTAACAGGTGCAGTCGTTGCGGCACTAGGTACAGAAATGGGTGGCGTTTTCGGTGACGAAGAACTGGCGTACAAAATGAAGAAAATCGGCGATCAAAACGGTGACTTTATCTGGCCACTTCCTTTAGTGGATGCTTATGAAGAATCATTAGACAGTGCCTATGCGGATTGTAATAATATCAGTTCGTTGTCTGTAGCAGGTTCAATTACTGCAGGATTATTCTTGCGTAAATTTGCACCGAAGACGAACTGGCTACATGTCGATATGGCAGGCGTTATGGATAAGCAGAAGCCTAAAGGATATTATACGAAATCCGCAACAGGCTATGGCGCTCGATTGCTTGCAGATTATACGACTTCGTTAACTAAATAAAATGGTGAAAGACCGTCCATTTACATGTGGCGGTCTTTTTTTCGTGTAGATACTGACTTGTGATTATAAATATAGCGACGGTGAAGCGATTCCAGCGAGAATGAGTAAGAGGGATACGGAAGCGATGATGGCGGGTTTCATGAAGGTTGGTTCTTCTTTCACTAAGGCTTTGATTGCGTAAATGAGAGAAATGACAAATACGAAAGGCCAGATGAACCAAGTCCATAGATAAAGAATACTAGATAATTTCATTAGACTAATAAACATAGGTAACTCTCCTTTCTTAGCGTAAGACTTTCTCGAATACTGTTAAAGTAAGACGTTCTGTTACTTGTCTTTCCCCTTTTTTAAAATATTCACACTTTTTATAGAGATGTATTGCAGGAAAGTTTTTTGAGCCAGTAGAAACTATTACTTTTTTTGCGGTATATTCATATTCTTCAATGAAACATAGTAACTGCTCCGCAATTCCTTTTCGGAAATAGGTTGGATGAATCATCAACCGGTGAATATCGTTGTATGTTCATCAAGTTTATAAGATATCACACCGCTTAATTCTTCCTGAACATAATAGCCGAAGAATGTTTCACCGCATGAAGACAATGTTTCAATAGTGTCTTTTAACGGCGGGATATCATCGAATTCAATAATTTTTGCTTCTACCTGATAGGAAAGTAACTGAATCTGTAATACGCTATCAGTAGTCGCTTTCTTTGTGATATCTAGTTTTTTGATCAATGGGTTCCACTCTTCTGTAGATGATTTCTTTTATAAAAAAGACGAGCGGAAGATATACTTCGACTCGTCCTTCATTTATGTACATAAAACCACTTCCCGCGAAAATGTACCTTTCCGCGCAAGACAGCGATCGGCAATTACCCAACCCGCTACTTCAAGCATATCATCCATATTCTCAATCGTAACAATTAAACAGCTCTTCGCAAAGCGTCTCGCTTCTTTCAAAATATCCAGCTGACCTTCTGCCGTAATATGTGTAAATAAATTATATGGCATATCAATAATCGCTACATCATATAATTCATCCACTTCCGCAATAGGTCCAACTTCCACACTACCTTGTAATTCAAAATAAGCAATATTTTTTCTAGAACCGTTGACGACTAAAGGATTGATGTCGCGTCCTTCAATAGGAATGCCCATCGACAATGCTTCAACAAGCACCGTGCCAATTCCACAGCACGGATCGATGACGCGGATGCCTTCAGGATGCGGCACTGCAATATTGACAGCTGCTCTTGCTAAACGAGTTCCGAGCGCAGTAGAGTACATATGTGGCTTCTGCTGATGCGCATGCCAATCCGATGAACTCTCGATTAATTCACCTGCATACCACTGATCATCTAATTGGACAATGCCGATGAGTAGTTCGGGGTAATCTAATTCGGGTTCACCTGAAATATTCAAACCTACTGTACGCTCGATATCACGTCTTTGAGCATGAATGATTTTGGGAGTATCCGCTAAATCCATCTCATTCAAGCATACTGTCTTAAATGATTTTGCTACTTCTAGTTGAGTGGCTTGCTGAGCTAATGACTCTAAATTATCCGCATGAAGCCACACTTCTAAACGGGCTTTCATGAAAGGACTTCGCGAAGGATTAACCGCTATTTCACTTTGAATGACATTATCCTCTACATCTTTACCGAAAAAAGCGCGCATTTCCATCCGGCATAGTTCCTGTTCATCACGATGCCGGATATACGTATAGATAAATGAAGTAGTCATTACTTGCTTGCTCTCAATTCATCAAGGTCGCCAAGTATCCCGTTAAGTAACTGCAAAACGTCCTGAATCGGCATAGTTTCTTCAAAACCTTCAATCGAATCTAGTGGCATATTGATTTCCCAAAAGCCTTCGTTATCAGAAAATGAAATGCTTAGTCCGAGCAATTGATTCTGAACTTTTTCCTCAATGAATTGACGAATAACATCGCCTTCTTTTTTCTTACCTTGTAGACCAAACAAGACCATATATGTTTTGAATATATCATCGACTTCCAATGCTAGGGAATCCACATGAATATGATCAAAATCAGGAGAATCTACAAAGAAAAATTCAGCTATATTTGATTGTAAATACGAAATGGGTTGCTGTAAAAAATGATCATCTGCTGTGCGGATCGTATCTTCTGTTTCCTTTAAGCAGATTTCTAACGCTTCAATTGTTAATGGCTTCATATCATTCACTCCTCGTTAGTAAGTATACCGGATTGTTTTTCTGGATACCACGGATTTAAATGAATTAACACTTCGTCCACATCTTCGTTTTCTTCCATTAATAAATTCCGTAATTTACTGGAGATCATATGTCCTTCCTGAATGGTTAAATTACCAGACACGCCGATGCGAATATCGACTAACACATAGTGACCATGCTCACGCGCGCGCAAACGATCGATTCGTTTAACTTCAGGAAGCGACCGTATAGTCTTTTCAAATGTAGCAAGCCTCTCTTCGCTGACACTTTTCTCCATTAGAATATCAATACTTTCTTTGCCGATTTCCATTGCGATACGGAATACAAGAATAGAAACGATAATACCCGCAATTGGATCGCCGTAAGCGAGCATAGGGATCATGAACGCATCACCGATTAACGCAAGTCCAATACCGACTACAGCTGCAAGCGAAGCGTAGACATCAGCTAAATGATCATAGGCTGTCGCAATCAATCCTTTGCTGTTTTCTCTTTTACCCACACGCATCGTATAGATATATAATACATACTTCCAAATAAGAGAGACGACCGCAGTGAGTAAAGCAATTTTACTGGCAGTAGCCGGGTCTTCAAATAAAGCCATTACTGCCTCAAACGCGATGTAAATAGAAGCTAAACCTAAAATGATTGCTACGATGCTCGAGCCGATCACTTCTGCTTTCCCATGTCCATACGGGTGATCGTCATCGGCTGGACGTTTAGAAATTTGCATGGAAGTTAACGCAGCAGCAGAAGCAACAACATCTCCCGCATTGTGAAAACCGTCTGCCAGTAAGACGGGACTTCGAAAAAAGAAACCAACGATTAGTTTTACTACAGTTAATACGACGTTGCTTACTAAACTAATCCAAATCGCAACGATAGAAGATTTTGAGTGATTTTGAGTACGTGTTGTCATAAAATTTTTCCTCCTCTACTAGTGTTTCCTTTAAGCAACAAAAAAACCTCGCCAGTTGCAGGCAAGGTTTGGAAATTTTTTAATGGTTGGGTCGTGACAAAGTTTCTCATGGTCATCACTCATTCATTTGTAATGTATATAGTATCCCATGAATAGAACAATGATGCAACTAGATACCCTGTTTCTCAAAGTAGAAAATTTAGAAAAACTGTGTCAAAATATAAGAATAGAGTCGTTGCGAAAAAAGAATGACGCTAAATTTATGCATAGTGACGAGTAAAAATACAGTTCGAGAGGTTGGATGAATGATGAAACTTTGGGGTGGACGTTTTAGCAGTAAAGCAGATGAAATCATGGAGAAGTTCAATAGTTCTCTTCCAGTGGATTATCGTTTATTCCGTGAAGATATTGCCGGAAGTATTGCGCATGTAACGATGCAAGTTCATTGTGATTTATTAACTCCAGAAGAAGGAGAAACATTAGTTAATGGACTCCAGTCTATTTTAGCGGATATCGAGACTGGCGACTTGAAAATAGAAGGAAATTATGAAGATATTCATTCATTCGTCGAAATGAATTTGACAAAACGAGTAGGAGAAACAGGCAAGAAGCTACATACTGCACGTAGTCGTAATGACCAGGTTGCTGTTGATATGAGACAATATGCAAGAAACCAGGCAGCTGTCGTCATGGATGCGTTACAGACGTTGATTGACTCTTTAGAAGCGAAGGGGAAAGCGAATAATGTCATCATGCCGGGCTATACCCATCTGCAACGTGCGCAAGTTGTTACTTTTGGTCATCATTTAGGAGCCTATGCTCAAATGTTCATGCGTGATAAAAAGCGCGTTCAGCATGCTGTTGAAATTCTGAATGAAAATCCGCTTGGATGCGGTGCGTTAGCTGGAACGACTCATGCTATTGAACGCGAAGTTACGACAGCACTGCTCGGTTTTGATAAGCCGGTAGATAATTTTCTCGATGGTGTGAGTGATCGTGACTATTTACTCGAGTTACTGTCGGATTTTTCGTTGATCATGATGCATATGAGTCGTTTAAGTGAAGAATTAATTTTATGGAGTAGCCAGGAATTTCGTTTTGTAACAATTTCGGATGCTTATTCTACAGGCAGCAGTATTATGCCACAGAAGAAAAATCCTGACGCTGCGGAGTTGATTAGAGGAAAAACAGGTCGTGTGTATGGTTCTTTATTCGCTTTATTAACGACACTTAAAGGACTGCCTCTTACATACAACAAAGATATGCAAGAAGACAAAGAGCAATTTTTCAACGGTCTTGATACCGTCCTAGATTGCCTGGAAATAATGTCTAAAATGATTGATACGTTAACAGTCAATGCTGATCAAATGAAAGCTGCAATTAAAGGTGGTTTTCTGAATGCGACAGAAGTAGCGGACTATCTCGTAGCTAAAGGCACACCATTCCGAGATGCGCATGAGATTGTAGGGAAAATCATCATTTATTGTGAAAAAGAAAATCGTGCAATTGAAGATTTAACAGTTGAAGAACTTCAAAATTTCAGTAGTTCGATTGCAAATGATATTTACGACTATATTGATTACGAAGCGATTATTACAAAAGGAAATAAAGGTTTAATGAAAAAGTAAGCTCGACCACATATTTTTTCACTTCGAATTATACGAAAAAGCCTGCATATTGTTTGCAGGCTTTTTTATATTTCATTGTACACGAGGTTTTCCCTGTACTGATGCTACGGTAAATCCAATAAAACCAAATACGAGTGCTGGTACAGCCCAGCCAATACCTTGTTCGTATAAGGGAAAGAACTCCAAGATATCTGTAACCGGTCCCAGATCAACGTTAAACGCCTTCAGCATATCGAAAAAACCAATAAGTCCTGCAGCACTTAAACCGTATATATAGACTTCATGATAGCCTTTAAACAGACGGTGGAATAAGCTGAACGAAATTAACACAATGGCTAATGGGTAGACTCCAACCAATACAGGGAGCATAATCGCAAGTAACTTTGTCAGTCCAACATTTGAAATAATCGTTGTAAATGTACAAATGATCAATACAAATAGTTTATAAGAAATTTTCGGAACGATTGTAGTTAAATATGTAGCACTGGCCGAAGTCAATCCAATGGCGGTTGTCAAACACGCGAGCGTTACAGCTATACCGAGTAAATACAAGCCGCTATTACCTAATAGGGCATATGCAAGCTTTGCTAAAATAACTCCGCCATTCGTCGAACCTTCTGCTACTGCGCGGCTTGTCGAACCTAAGTATGCGAGTCCTGCATATACTGCGCTTAATCCAATTACTGCAATTGATCCTGCTTTCACTGTAATAGACGTAATTTCTTTTTTATCAGTAATTCCTTTTAACTTCACAGCATTGATGACGATAATCGCGAATACTAATGCAGCAATTGCATCCATCGTGCCATACCCTTCAATAAACCCTTTGGCAAAAAAGTTTTCCGTAAACGGTTCAAGTGGAGGGCCAGCCTCACCTATAGGGTTTATCAATCCGATGACGATAAATAGTGTTACGATTGCAAGCAAAACTGGTGTTAAGATGCTGCCAAAGCGATCTACAATTTTATTCGGTTTCAATGAAAGCCACACAGTGATGCTAAAGAAAAGCACTGAGAAAATAGCAAGCACTAGTGTTTGAAGAGAGCTAGACACAAAAGGCGATACAGCAATTTCATAAGCCACAGTCGCTGTCCGTGGCAGGCCGAAGAAAGGTCCGATCGCCAAATAAACGATTAGTGGAAAAATCATTGCGAATAAAGGAGAGGCTTTTCCGGCCAAATCATTTAGCTGCACACCACTCATCGTTACTGCAATCACGCCGAGGTAAGGTAATCCGACACCGGTAATCAAAAATCCGACAAGGGTGATCCATGTCTCGACACCTGCCAGTTGTCCAAGTAATGGAGGGAAGATCATGTTACCCGCACCGAAAAATAGGGCAAACATAGTAAGCCCTAATTTTAGCGTGTCGAATTTGGTAAATCTATTCATGTAAAAGGCCTCCTGAAGTACTCTAAGAAGTGTATGTATTTTGATAACTTGCAATATATCTAGCTACCAAGCATAGTGTTGCCGTAATACTATATGATAAGTAATAATGTTCTGTCAAGTTTATATGGATATGTTCTTAGCGAGGAAGAGTGGGATAGTGCAAGACTACCTGGAACCGTTTCTGAATGTTGAAGGTGATCGATTCATTTTAGTCACTGCGGTGCTGGCGGATGGCTCCCGCAAAGAGCCAGAGTGGAAGATCGCCTCTCTGTCTCTTTGCTTCGCCTACCGCTTGCGAGGCGCCTTCGTTTAGTGAGGGTAGGTACAAATCGTAGTTCGTTGTAGTTTGTGAGAGATTTGGGCTAGTGCAGGACTACTTAGTGTCGTTTCTGAATGTTGAAGGTGATTGGTTCGTTGTAGTCACTGCGGTGCTGGCGGATGGCTCCCGCAAAGAGCCAGAGTGGAAGATCGCCTCTCTGTCTCTTTGCTTCGCCTACCGCTTGCGAGGCGCCTTCGTTTAGTGAGGGTAGGTACAAATCGTAGTTCGTTGTAGTTTGTGAGAGATTTGGGCTAGTGCAGGACTACTTAGTGTCGTTTCTGAATGTTGAAGGTGATTGGTTCGTTGTAGTCACTGCGGCGCTGGCGGATGGCTCCCGCAAAGAGCCAGAGTGGAAGATCGCCTCTCTGTCTCGTCGCTTCTCCTACCACTTGCGAGGCGCCTTCGTTTAGTGAGGGTAGGTACAAATCGTAGTTCGTTGTAGTTTGTGAGAGATTTGGGCTAGTGCAGGACTACTTAGTGTCGTTTCTGAATGTTGAAGGTGATTGGTTCGTTGTAGTCACTGCGGCGCTGGCGGATGGCTCCCGCAAAGAGCCAGAGTGGAAGATCGCCTCTCTGTCTCGTCGCTTCTCCTACCACTTGCGAGGCGCCTTCGTTTAGTGAGGGTAGGTATAAATCGTAGTTCGTTGTAGTTTGTGAGAGATTTGGGCTAGTGCAGGACTACTTAGTGTCGTTTCTGAATGTTGAAGGTGATTGGTTCGTTGTAGTCACTGCGGTGCTGGCGGATGGCTCCCGCAAAGAGCCAGAGTGGAAGATCGCCTCTCTGTCTCTTTGCTTCGCCTACCGCTTGCGAGGCGCCTTCGTTTAGTGAGGGTAGGTACAAATCGTAGTTCGTTGTAGTTTGTGAGAGATTTGGGCTAGTGCAGGACTACTTAGTGTCGTTTCTGAATGTTGAAGGTGATTGGTTCGTTGTAGTCACTGCGGTGCTGGCGGATGGCTCCCGCAAAGAGCCAGAGTGGAAGATCGCCTCTCTGTCTCGTCGCTTCTCCTACCACTTGCGAGGCGCCTTCGTTTAGTGAGGGTAGGTACAAATCGTAGTTCGTTGTAGTTTGTGAGAGATTTGGGCTAGTGCAGGACTACTTAGTGTCGTTTCTGAATGTTGAAGGTGATTGGTTCGTTGTAGTCACTGCGGCGCTGGCGGATGGCTCCCGCAAAGAGCCAGAGTGGAAGATCGCCTCTCTGTCTCGTCGCTTCGCCTACCACTTGCGAGGCGCCTTCGTTTAGTGAGGGTAGGTATAAATCGTAGTTCGTTGTAGTTTGTGAGAGATTTGGGCTAGTGTAGGACTACGTGGTGTCGTTTCTGAATGTTGAAGGTGATTGGTTCATGGTAGTCACTGCGGCGCTGGCGGATGGCTCCCGCAAAGAGCCAGAGTGGAAGATCGCCTCTCTGTCTCTTTGCTTCGCCTACCGCTTGTAAGGCGCCTTCGTTTAGTAAGAGCAGGTACAAATCGTAGTTCACTGTAGCCGATAACTATCTTTTTACTTAATATGGTTACAACACTTTATAACCCATCCGCACTAGCGAAGAAGCAACTGCGGGGTCAGCCGAAGCTATGAGACAACTAGCAGCGCTTTCCTGCTAGCTGGCTCATAGCGAAAGGCAATCCCCCACGCGCCTGAGCGACTACCGAAAGCTGAACCCTCACCAACTCCAGAACCGAAAAAAGAGTCGCGTCACGTCCCAACACAAACTGCTTTCAAAAAGTAAAGAAACTACGACAATTAACCTGTCTATACTAGCGAAAGGCAATCCCCCACGCGTCCGAGCGGCAACAGAAAGCAGAACCCTCACTAAATCTAGAACCCCAAACAAAGTCGCGTCGCGTAGCGTCCCAACACAACAAAGTAACCAAATAACTCCTACCAAACAAAAAACTGTTCAAAAGACCATCTCAGCCGGCCTCCTGAACAGTATAAATCAACCAGTTATCCCATAATATGATAACCAGCATCGACGTAAATCACTTCACCTGTCACACCGCTAGACAAACTACTCAACATCGCAACCGTCATATCAGACACTTCATCAGGTGTCACGTTACGCTTTAATGGTGCACGCTCTTCAATTTTACTTAAAATCGTATTAAATGAAGGAACTCCTTTTGCAGACAGCGTTCGCACTGCGCCAGCAGAAATAGCATTGACGCGAATATTTTGTTCACCCAGCTCAGAAGCCAAGTAGCGTACAGATGCCTCAAGCGCAGCCTTTGCAACCCCCATCACGTTATAACCTTCCAGCACACGTTCAGCGCCTAAATAACTCATCGTAATAATTGCGCCGCCCTCGGTCATATAATGACGTGCTTCACGAGCTGCTGCAATTAATGAATACGAACTAGAATCTTGGGCAAACGCATACCCTTCACGAGTCGTTTCAACAAACGGGTTATGCAAATCTTGTTGATGAGCGAAGGCGATAGAGTGGACTACTCCATGAATGACACCGACTTGCTCACCAATCTCTTTAAATGCCTGCGCGATACTTTCATCACTATTGACATCACACTGTACGATTTGCGTAGCCTGTAATTCGTTTTTATTTAACGCTTTTTCCAATTTTTCACGAGAACGATCTTTCCGATACGTAAAAATCACATTTGCTCCTACAGAAAATAATGCTTTGGCAACGCCCCATCCAATACTACGTTCATTCGCGACACCCATAATCACGATATTTTTACCTGATAATTTCAATAAATCTACCATAATAGCCTCCTGATATTCAATAAGATACTTTTTCATGTATGACTCTTCATAATAGTACCATATTGTGTGATCGAATATGTAGCTTTTCTATAGAGAAAGGGATCTTGTATGAATAGACTGTTAATAAATAAAAATACAGTTGACTTTATAATTATACATAAGTATACTTATCACTAATGAATAATGAGGTGATGACGTTGAAGGTTGGAATCGTAGGAGCGTCCGGGTATGGTGGCCTTGAGTTAATTCGATTGTTGCATAACCACCCGGAAATTAAACAAATTGATTTATTCACATCCTCTGAAGTGGGAACTATTTTTTCGGAAAAATATCCGCATCTCGTGAATATTCACGATCAATCGATGTATGAAATAGCAGAAGAACATATAAGTTCACTAGATACAGTGTTTTTTAGCACCCCGGCAGGTGTAACTACTTCGTTGCTTCCTCCGCTAGTGGGGACGGGACCTAAATTGATAGACCTTGCGGGAGACTTTAGATTAAAAGATCCTTCCATATATGAGCAGTGGTATCAAAAGGATGCACCCGCTGCACAATATCTTGAGAAAAGTGTCTATGGATTGCCAGAATGGAATAAAAAACAAATTCAAGAAGCTGAATTCATTGCAAATCCAGGCTGTTATCCAACTGCAGTCTTACTATCGTTGTTGCCACTACTGAGGAACCAGTTGATTGATGGCAGTCAGCTAGTGATCGATGCGAAAAGCGGTATATCGGGAGCGGGAAATAAACCGAGCCAAGCAACGCATTTCAGTGAGACGAATGAAAATTTCTCTATTTATAAAATACACCAACACCAGCATATACCTGAAATTGAACAGGCGATGAACATGTTTGCGAACCATGCAGAGCCGATTACGTTTACTACACATCTTGTGCCGATGACGAGAGGAATCATGGCTACTAGTTACGCAAAAGTAAATGGTCAGATAACAGAACAACAGCTAGTAAATTGTCTGAAAGAAACGTATAAAGACCACCCATTTGTACGTGTCGTAACAGATGTGCAAAAAATGGGTACGAAACAAGTCTACGGCTCTAATTATTGCGACATTCATGTCAAAGTAGATCCAAGAACGAATCGGGCCACGATTGTTTCTGTTATTGACAATGTAGTAAAAGGGGCAGCCGGACAAGCGATACAAAATATGAATATTCAATATGGTTTGGATGAAACGACTGGTATTGCAAATATTCCGTTATTCATCTAATCTACTAGCAGAGCATACAAGAATTGAGGGGAGCACTATTATGGAAACCATCGAAAGCATGAAGCGCATCTCGCGTAAAAATATTATCTCACCAAAAGGTTTTAAGGCGGTCGGCATTCACTGCGGACTAAAACATAAGAAGAATGATCTGGCTTTATTAGTCAGCGAAGTGCCGGCAAGTGTTGCGGGTGTCTTCACAACGAATGCGATCCAGGCGGCTCCGCTTAGTGTCACGAAAAAAGTAGTCTATGAAACAAAGAAGATGCAAGCAATCATTATTAACTCCGGGAATGCCAATGCATGTACAGGGAAGCAAGGTATGGAAGACGCGTTTACTATGCAACAAAAGACAGCAGACCATTTAGGAATTGATCAAAGTCTCGTAGGTGTCGCTTCAACAGGAGTCATTGGGGAACAGATGAAAATGGAGCCTTTGCTTACAGGTATTCAAAAACTAAAGCCAATGGACACATTAGAAGGTTCCATCCAATTCTCGCAAGCGATCTTGACGACAGATACTGTGACAAAAAATACAGCGTATGCTACAGTCGTGGATGATCGTGAAGTAGTCATTGCAGGAGTTGCAAAAGGTTCAGGTATGATCGAGCCGAACATGGCGACAATGCTTGGATTTATAACGACAGATGCAAATATTGAATCTGAGCATTTACAACAAGCATTAAAGGGAATTACAGATGTGACATTTAACTCCATTACAGTGGATGGTGATACATCTACTAACGACATGGTACTCGTAATGGCAAATGGTTTAGCAGGAAACAAAACGTTAACTCCTGATCATCCGGATTGGCAGTCTTTCGTTAATTCATTGCATGCGGTAGCACAAGACTTGGCGAAAATGATCGCAAAAGATGGTGAAGGCGCTACAAAATTAATCGAAACGACAGTAACAGGTGCAGTTTCGAACGAAGAAGCACGTAAAATTGCTAAATCTGTCGTTGGATCACCACTTGTAAAAACAGCTGTATTTGGATGTGATGCGAACTGGGGGAGAATCATCGCAGCTGTAGGATATAGCGGGGCAACAATCGATCCTGAGGCTATCAAAATCTATATTGGTAATACGCTCGTCGTGGATGCAGGGGAACCAATTCCGTTTTCAGAAGAGAAATTACTAATCTATTTAAAACAACATGAAGTGAAGTTTTTAGTTGAACTCAATCAGGGAACTGGTAAAGGAACAGCATGGGGGTGCGATCTGACTTATGACTACGTCCAAATCAATGCAACCTACCGTACGTAAACGGCAGGTAATCAAACTAGGCGGCAGTATGCTTGACGAATTAAGTGAATCATTTTTTAATCGGGTAAAAGAATTGCAACAACAAGGTGTTCAATTAATCATTGTTCATGGCGGAGGTCCGAATATTAATCAGGAATTAGCAGACCGTGGGATTACTTCATCTGTAGTCAATGGATTTCGCGTTACGTCTGCTGAAGCTATTAGTGTAGTTCAATCTATTTTAATTGGTCAAGTCAATCCTTCGCTCGTTCATCGATTTAATCGTGAAGGCGTAAAAACGATCGGTCTTAGTGGATTTGATGCCAACCTATTTACTTGTGATCTATTAGATTTTGAAACATATGGCTATGTAGGTGAAATTACGCATGTTCAAACAGACATTCTTGACACATTGCTGGATGCAAATATCATACCAGTAGTCTCTTGTATTGGTGCGACAATAGAAGGCGAACCACTAAATGTCAACGCTGATACAGTAGCGAGTCATATTGCATTAGCTGTAGCAGCGGAAAGTCTACTTCTTGTAACGGATACACCAGGAATTAAAATAAAAGATGTTCCACAAGCACAAGTCGTAACAACTGACATTAATCATTGGATTGAAACGGAAGATATTTATGGTGGAATGATTCCTAAAGTACAAGCGGCTATCGATTGTTTGAAAGCGGGTATTCCTTCTGTACAAATTGTCGGTCAGCAACTTACTGGAACAGTTATTACCAATGAGGGGGCAATCGTGTGACTTCTTTGTTTAACAACTATGCGAGACGTGCAATTCACCTTGTCAAAGGACAAGGTACGATCGTAACAGACGATTCAGGCAAAGACTACTTGGACTTTACGAGTGGTATAGCAGTTGTTAGTTTAGGTCATGCACATCCTGCTATCGTCAGTGCGTTACAGCAGCAAAGTGAAAAACTGTGGCATGTCTCAAATTTATTCGCAAGTCCTGAACAAGAGAAATTAGCTGAATCGTTAACGAAAAACACTGATCTTGCCTATGCACTATTTTGTAATAGTGGTGCCGAAGCAAATGAGGCAGCTATTAAACTGGCAAGAAAACATTCAGGTAAACACCACATCTTAACATTCAAGCAATCTTTTCACGGTAGAACATTCGGGGCAATGGCGGCGACAGGGCAAGAGAAGATTCAAGAAGGATTCGGTCCAATGCTTCAAAGTTTCGAAGCTTTACCTTTTAATGACATCGATGCATTAAAAAATGCTGCTAATGAAAATGTTGCAGCAATTATGCTAGAAGTGATTCAGGCAGAAGGTGGAGTGAATTCTATTGAGCCTGCATTTGCACAGACCGTAATGGATGTCTGTCAACAATTCGGTATTTTACTAATAATTGACGAAGTACAAACAGGCATTGGTCGAACAGGAACGCGCTATGCTTACGAGCAAACAGTATTAAAACCAGATATTATTTCATTAGCTAAAGGTTTGGGTGGGGGCTTTCCAATTGGGGCGATCCTCGCGGGTGAAGGATTATTTGAAACATTTGGACCTGGTTCTCACGGTACAACATTCGGTGGAAATCCACTTGCGGTTGCTGTGGCGCAAACAGTAATTGACCATATATTTGAAGCGGATTTTTTAGAAAATGTGCAAAAACAATCAGCTTATTTAAAAGCACAACTCCAAGAAGTTTTGCCTGCCGATAAATTTTCACTTCGTGGTAACGGTCTATTAGTAGGGATTCATACAAATGAACAAGTCGGTCCGATCATTCAAGAAGCAGAACAGCAAGGCTTATTAGTAGTGCCAGCTGGGACAAATGTTATCCGACTATTGCCTCCACTGACCGTTTCAACCGATGAGATTGATCAAGCAGTAGCTATACTAAAAAAAATCTTACTTTGATAAAGACTTGAATTAAAGCAGACTGTGAGCTGCTATTCAGTAAGAAAGAATTCTCTTATTTCAAGAGAATTCTTTTTTTGCTTCTATACAATGAATCATACTAAAGGGTATAGTGGGTCTAAGGAAATTTAATAGAATGGAAGTGTTTTATAGATGAAAAAAGTATTTAGTCTAGTATGGGCTATCCTATTTGTTATGGCTGTATGGCCAAGTCATTCATCCGCAGCTGTATTTCAAGACGTCAGCGATGAGCATACGTCAGCTGCTGAAATACGGTACTTAGTGCAAAAAGGAATTATTTCTGAGAAAAAAAATGAAAAGTTTCGAGTGAATGAGCCGATTACTCGTTTAGAAGCCTCAGAAATGATCCAGCGCGCTTTGAAGTTGCCTATGACTAATAGACCAGATGCTAAACTGGCAGACGTTAAGACTTCCCATCCTCACTACTCGCTAATCGCAACTATGGTCGATGAAGGGATCTTTATGGGAAATGCCAATAAAGAATTTCTTCCAAACAGTTATTTAAAACGTGGACAAATGGCTGCAGTCTTTGTTCGGGCATTCGATTTAACAGGCACATCCACTTACCGATTCCGCGATGTACCCGCATCTTATTGGGCATTACAAGATATTCAGACATTAGCTGTCCGATCTATTACAACGGGCTATTTGGACAATACATTTAAACCCAATGCCTCCTTAACGAGAGGACATTTCGCAACATTTCTCGCACGTATTCTGGAATCGGATTTTAGAGAAACACCAGCATGTTATATAGGAGATAACCAAGCGCAGCAGGTTGTCAATGTACCTGTTACAACCTTATGGAAACAGCCGGGACTTCAAAGAACGGTAGATGCCTTTTCAACAGCAAAAACTCCGGATATTACGAAATGGATAGCTGTAATGAACGTAAAAGAAAAGCAATGGCTAGTTGGCAAGCTTGAGACACAAGCGCTCTATGGCCAAACGGTAAAGATATTACAGACAGCAGGCGAATGGGTTCAAGTAGCCGTAATCGATCAACATTCACCGAAACATAAAGAAGGCTATCCTGGCTGGTTGCCGAAAAATCATTTAACTACTGTTTATCCAAACTATACAACGTGCGACAATGCGATGATAACGGAAAGAACTGCTAAACTGACAAATGATCCGAAAGGTGAAAAGCTGTTTCGCACGATCAGTTTCAATACGACATTACCGATTGTAGGAGAAAAGGCAGGCCGTTTCGCAGTACAAACTCCATCAGACGGTGTGAAATATATTGATAAATCTGTAGCGAAACGTGTTGATTTCAAAAAAGGCATTAAAAAACCAACCACTCATGAAATACTTGAAACTGCAAAAATCTTCGATGGTCTGTCTTATCTTTGGGCGGGTACTTCAGGATTTGGACTAGATTGTTCAGGTTTCACATATTCTGTCTATCGCCACCACGGCATTGACTTGCCACGCGATGCATCCGTGCAAGCTACTTCAGGCATCAAAGTAGTAAAAAATGATTTACGGCCAGGTGATTTACTATTCTTTGCGTACAATAAAGGAAAAGGAACTGTCCATCATGTAGGAATGTACGTTGGCAAAGGTCAAATGATCCACGCGCCTAATCCGAAGCGCACCGTTGAAATTATTCCAATGACAACAGAACCTTATAACACAGAATATGCAGGGGCTAGAAGATTCCTTAACTGATTGAGAGTAGGGAAGTACGATACATTTGCACGTTACTATCGAGCAATCTATTATAAAACAAAGGTCCGTCCAGATATTGAGGGAGGGTAAGTTACTTCTCCTTTGACGGGCAGAAAATGAGTGTACGTGTTAGGATTCTCCCGAGAGAAATCGGACGCTTTCCTGAGGGAGCGGGGCGGACTCGCCTGAAGTGCGTTGGCGATTATGCCTGTCACCTTGATCCTCCAGGAGTCGCCGGTTCTTCCGGGAGAATCCTTGAGGTTGTATCCGCATGTCAGTTTGGGTTCGTCCAGAAATTGAGGGAGGGTAAGTTACTTCTCCTGTACAATGCTTCTTACAACCTTTAAAAATGAACACATCGTATCAAGCAAGCCTACGTAATTTTCACCACATACAAAGAGTTATCAACCTGTTTTGCACATACTAAGTCCGGCTTTTGCGAGTGGAGCGCAGCGAGAAGGAGCATATTTTGCATTGACAGGCGTAACCCGCAACGTAACGAAATACCTAACGTCTCCCATCACTAATCCGTTGAATCCCAACCATCTAGAACTAACAATCCAGAGGTTACAATCTCTCTCCTAAAGAAAGCTGAAGAGTGCGGTGTAGTGCAAGCCGGCGACTCAGGAAGGATCAGGTCGACAAGCGAAACAACCAAAGGAGCAAAGCGACTGGTTGGTTCACCGCGAACCCTTCTGAACGCGTCCGGCTGAAACGCAACGTAACGACATCCCTTATATCTCTCACAACCGCTCAGTCTCAAACCTTCACAAACCATCAGCATATATAACTACCCTATGCAAAATGACAAATAAGCCTTTCGAACAAGAAAGAAACCGCCACATAAAATCAGACGATACTGACTTCCTGGACAGCCTCTTTGTTTAGTTTTTATAGGTGACCTTCATATACTAAGATATCATCGTTTAAATCAATAATCTTTACGTGTTGGTCATGCTTAACGAAAACGCTTTTGTATACTTTTTTTCCACTTTCATCTTCGAATAAGATGACTCGAGTGCCGGGATTGTCAGTCTCTACATGTGATTTTAGCGTATCTACTGGTATGTGTTCTGCTAATACAGCTGATTCTTCGTACGTCGACAATTCGTCAACAGATGGTGTAGGTTGTGCTTCAGTGGTTTCCTCGTCTGTTGCCTCCTCTTCAACGGTAGATGCAGGTTCTTCTGTAGCCTCCATTTGTTCTTCAGGTTGCTCTTCGGGTTCGATCATGTCCACCGAAATATCATCGTCTTCTGTTGGTTTAGTTGCATTATCGTTACCGCAAGCCGCAAGAAATATTGCTGCTGCCGGTACAATCCACCATTTCTTCATTATATGTCACTCCTCTAGTTAGTATTTCTTTGTGTACACAGTATAGAATACTATAAAGTTCAAATCAAATAACATGCAAGTACGCATGTTTCCTAATATATGTAGTTTGAATAGGCTGGGGGAGTGCAAGAATAGTTGGTGACGTTTCTGAATTTAGAAGATGATCGGTTCACTGAAGTCACTGCGTGATTAGCCGAAGCGACTACAGAAAGCTGAACCCTCACTAACTCTAGAATCCAAAACAATGTCGATTCACGTTTAAACGCCAATGTGTTTTTCTACGTTAGAAAACCCACACAACAAGGGTATGTAATGATACAAGCTCATGTTGTACAATTAAAGTAACCTACCAAGTCAGTCAGAAAAAAGCTGTGTAAATAACTATATAAATTAGGGAGACATGACAATGAAAATTATCGTACCTTTAGACGGATCAAATGCTGGATTCAAAGTAATCCACCATGCCATTGAGCTCGCAAAACTATTCAATGATGAAATTGTACTCTTAAACATCCAGCCGTCGCTCCAAGAACTAGGACTGCCGACTATAAAAAAAGGAGGATTTATGCTCCAAGGACAAGACGTAAAATACTCTGCAAAAGTCCGTATCGGAATACCTGCCATGGAAATTATTGCGGAGTCAAACGACAAAGAAATCCGCTATATCACGATGGCTATAGGGAAAGGGAAAGCTGAAGCTATAGGCAGTGTCAGCAAGCACGTAGTTCAGTTGGCGAAATGTCCAGTTCTATTAATACCCGAACATGCACAATAAAGAACGTAAAACAATTGTGACCTTTATCATAGTATGTGATATAGTCTCTGTATAGGATATAAGCACTGAATGGGGGAACGTCAATGGAGAAACTCTTACGGACACCGTCTGCAAGAAGCGCGCTTACGAAAGTCGAGGAAGTAACAAAACGTATTCAGTCCCTGGTGGAAAATGAACAATCTTTCCATAATAATTACAAGCGATTACATCAAATATTAGACGATGAACTTCAAGACGATGAGTATTTCGTTATTGTGGATGAGACCGGACGTAGTTATATTCATACTAATCGGCTTTGGGAAGGTACCGTATTTTCCGATCCGATCGGTTTGCAAGCAGCGAACACTGATCAACCACTACTCCAACTCTATGAGCGACAATCCGGAGAGCAAATAATCGATGCCTCTGCGCCTATTATGAAAAGAAATAGTAAGCGCTTTACTCTGCGTTTAGGCCGGATTAAACATCAAAAAAATATATACATTGGCATGACAGCTGCTATTATTTTACCGGGATTGGTGATGGCCTGGCTCGCTTTTTTATTCAATTTACCAGTTAATCAAGCAGTCGTATTATCTCTCGTTTCACTAATTCTATCTGCTATATCAATCGGCACATTTTACCGTATAGTTATGAGAGGAATCCGTTCATGGCGTAGAGTTACCCGTAGAATATCCGCTGGTAATTTGACAGCGGAAGTAACCGAACGTTCTCGCTCAGAATTTAATCAAATTGGTTTTGAAATTAATAAAATTGTCATTGGCACAAAAAATATCGTAAAAGAACTAGATCAGTCGTCGAGTGTTGTGGATCAAATAAGCGAAGATCAAGCGGAAGAAGCGAAGCGTTTATCAAACGTTTTTACTGAATATGGTGTGACAATGCAAAATTTTCAAAGTGGCACAGAACAACAACTTTCCTCGTTGCAGTCGGCAAACGCTATGGTGCAGACGATGATGCAAGGAATTCGTGAAATGGAAGAACGTATTCAACAAACATTGTCAACCTCAGAAAATGCATCTGTAGCTGCTGCAGAAGGAACCGCAGCGATTGAAGAATCAGAGTTGAAAATGCAGCAAATTGATGATGCAGTCCATATGTCTTCGCAAAAAATTATGCGAGTCGCAGATGATATTAATCAAGTCATTCAAAAAGTATCATTAATTACAAAAATTGCAGAACAAACAAATTTATTGGCACTTAACGCCTCCATTGAAGCAGCACGAGCAGGTGAGGCGGGCAGTGGATTTTCTGTCGTAGCGAATGAAGTGCGTAAACTGGCAGAAGAAACGAATAACTTTGCAAACGATGTCGTACGTACACTTGAACACACGAATAATGAAGTGAAAATTGCTGTACAACAAGTTGAATCAAACACTGACACGATTCAAGAAGGTGTAGAAATTGTGAAAATTGCAGGGCAATCCATCCATCAGATGAACGAAGCAGTCATAGATACTAAGGCCGCAGTTAGCAGCAATAGCCGCCATGCAGCAGCCATGATTAAAGATGGGGAGCAAATTGAACAGATACTTGAACAAATTACAAACATATCGGAACGTTTCACAGAAAGCGTTACAGAGACTGTGGCTGATATGGATGAGCAAGTCGAAAGCATACAACACTTAGCGAGTGATGCGGTGAGATTGACAGACCAAGCCGCTACGCTTAATAAAATAGTCCATCGATTCATATTTTAACAGCACAAAAACAGTTTACGCGAATGGGCGTAAACTGTTTTTTTATAATTTATGCGGAAATGCTTGGCTGTATAGAACGTTTCTTATATTGTCGAGCCTCTTCCTTACGTTTCTGCTGCAAACGTAAAAATATATTATTACCGATAAGAGAACTTACAATAAATACAGTTCCAATATAATCAAATATTGTTAACTGATAGCCTTGTGCAAATGAAATGACTAATGTGGTTACCGGTACAAAGTTAATAAATAGTAACCCATTCAATGGAGATAAAATACGAACACCGACATTCCAACCGAGCAGTGCAATGATACCTGGGAAAATAATCATAAACAACATATGCGGTGTAACAGTCTGCACAATAGCAACAGTCGGTACAGAAACATAACCTGTCAGCGTAATAACGGCTACTACGATACAAGCAGTTGCTGTACCGAGTAAACAACTCAAAGTAGAATAGCGAAGTGCGGACCACGTACTAAAATGATTGCCCCCCATTGTATAAATTACCCATCCAATCACTGCCAAAAAGATTAAGAATGATGGAATGATATCATCTGTCGCAGTCAAAAACGTACGTAAATCTCCTTTTGTAATGACAAGCATAACACCGATAAATGCAGTAAATACAAATGTTAATGTTACTCCGTGTGGCTTATGTCGAGTCATCATCCATACAATGACGATGGAAATCATCGGCATCATCGCTTCAGAAATAGAAGCGACCATAACACCCGGTTTACCCATCAAATCTTGCCCCCAAAAGATGAATAAATTATACACAACAAATGCCATAGTTCCGAAAAACCAAAGAGACAAAGCTCTTTTCTCAAAACGGAATGCTTGCTTTCCTTCTTTCCACCATAATAAGACAACTAGTAAAACAGTTACGGATACATAGCGGATTAATGTGAAATAAAACGGATCAATGGAGTTAAACGCGCTATTGGCAACGGGAAACATCGCACCCCACGATGCACTTGCGATAAAACATAAAAATGCTCCCCAAATAATTTTGCTTTTCATCTATCCAAACCCCCTTAAAGTACTTACTCTAGTAAACTAAATTTTGGACATCATGTAAAACGAATAATAATGATGACTACTATCATTATTATTGATATCATAGAAAGAGAAGACAAAAGGAGAGAGAGCTGTGGAATTTAAAGACTTAGAAATATTTCAAATGGTAGCAGAAAAAGGAACCATAACAGCAGCAGCTAAGGAGCTTCGTTACGTACAATCGAACATTACTTCACGTATACAAAAGTTAGAAAACGAATTGAAAACTCCATTATTCAATCGTCATAATAGGGGGATGATTTTAACACCTGAAGGGAAAAGGTTGCTCGTCTATAGCGAGAAGATCTTATCGCTAACAAACGAGATGAGGAAAGTTGTACAAAATGACAAAGAACCATCGGGGAAATTAGAGATAGGATCTGTCGAAACAGTGATTAAGCTACCGATAATTCTTTCCAGATACAATAAAAAATACAAACAAGTGGATCTCTCATTGTTGACAGGGGTAACAGAGCGATTACAGTTTAGAGTTCTAAATCATCAATTAGACGGAGCATTTATATCAGAAGGAAACGTACATCCAGATTTAGCAGTACACGAAGTATTAGAAGAAGAGCTCGTCTTACTGTCCGATAAACCTTTTCAATCGATAGAAGATATTAAGGACGAACCTATCCTTTGCTTTAGGAAAGGTTGTGGATACCGGGCAAGACTTGAATTATGGTTGGAAGATGAACAGATTACACCTACCAAAATGATGGAGTTTGGTACACTTGAAACAATTCTCGGAAGCGTGGCAGCTGGACTCGGTATAACATTTGTTCCTAAATCGACAGTCTTACATTTAATCAATCAAGGAAGTGTATATTGTTATCACTTACCACCAAAATATAGCCGGATCAAAACTATTTTTGTCCGTCGAGCAGATTCCTATTTAACTCCGACAATTGACAAATTCATTCAAATCATTGAAGAGTTTCATGAAGAGGCTTCTGCTCAATTTCAAAATTCGACACAAAGTTAACGTAGAATTCATGTTAGATATGCTAATATGTAGGGTAGCTATAAATATAGATCTAGGAGTGTCAATGAATGAATTATACAAATCAAACAGCAATGCCTTCTACAAGTAAGAAACGTAATTATCGACCCGCGATTATTATTATTTCGATTATCTTGATAGGTGCAATTGGCGTGTTGGCAGGTCTGCCTGGGGCGAAAGATTTTACTGCATTTGATATTACGATCTTGCCTTTATTAAATGCTATTTTTAATAGTTTTACATTTGTATTTTTAGTCTGTGCGCTTGTCGCAATTTTGAAGAAGAATGTAAAAGTACATCAACGATTTATTTACGCTGCTTTTTGTTCCACCGCCTTATTTTTAGTAACGTACGTTATGTATCATTACTTGGCAGAATCTACTTCATTTGGCGGTAGTGGATTTATGGCTGGCTTTTACTATTTCATTTTATTTTCACATATTGTGTTAGCTGCTGCGATTGTTCCACTCGCTTTAACAAGTGTTGCACGTGCATGGAATATGGAAAATGCTCGTCATCGTAAAATCGCCCGATGGACCATGCCAATTTGGTTATATGTAAGTTTTACAGGAGTACTTGTTTATATTTTGATTTCACCTTATTATTAAAAGAAGAGCACTATAGAAGAAACGGCATCAGTCAGACGAATGTATATGACTGATGCTTTTTTCACACCTAAGTAAAACGAAAATTCGAAAAATGAATGGATGTGTGTACATGAAAATATCAGATTTTATGTCAGATGAATCATTTGATGAAATTTTTAATCAAGAGTCAGATGATATTAATGAACAGTTGAAGAAAGAAATTTTAATCGCGATGATTGGTGATGTCAATGCAGGTAAGTCCTCTACACTCAATCGATTAATGCAAAAAGATGTAGCGGAAGTAGGTGCGCAACCAGGAGAAACAAAAGAAGTTAAGAAATATTATTATCGGGAAAATATTTTATTTGTCGATACACCGGGACTGGATGACATCTATCAGGAACATTCTCAAGAGACGTTAAACTTTTACAATGAAGCGGATCTTATCTTATTTTTCCTTAACGCAGCAGGCACGGTGTTATCAGACACTGAGCTTAAATCTTTAAATAAAATTGCCACACTAAATAAGAAAATCATCCTTGTACTCAATAAAATTGATGCGGCGGATGATATTCCGAGTTTAGTAAACTATATATTGGCACATACTGAGTTTGCCTATCCTGTCATTCCGATCTCTTCGAAAACTGGTGAGCATATGGAATTGCTACAAACAGAAATTCTTAAACAGTTAAAAGAAGTGAATAAAGATCTTTTACTTGCGGCCAATATGGCGGACAAATCATCTATCGCCAAGAGATGGATCTTAGCGTCTGGTGCTTCTGCAGCGGCTATTGGAGCAGCGCCTATTCCAGGAGCAGACTTTGTTCCATTGACAGCTCTACAAGTTGGCTTAATGTTGAAGCTTTCTACATTATACGGCAAGCCTATTACGAAAGATCATGCAAAAGAGTTAATCATCGCAACTGTCGTTGGAAATATCGGTAAAACTACATTCAGACAAATCGTGAAAGTCATTCCTGGGGCGGGGATGGTTGTAGCAGCAAGTGTAGCAGGTTCTATGACAGTCGCATTAGGATTTGCGATAAAATATATGTACGAAAATGATATGGATCTAACACCGGAAACGTTGAAAAAGGTATACAAAATGTTTTTGAAAAAAGAAAAGTAAAGGGGCCAGGTGTATGGAGTGGTTTAATTACGCAACGTTCGTAGTAGCATTATTAGCTGGATTGTATTCGATGGAAAGTATGAAACGTAATAAAGAGTTAGAGGAACGGGTAGAAGAATTAGAGAAAAAGAATACCGCGGAGTTAGACAAGCACCGTCTGTGAAGAGGGAGTCACTAATGGAAGATAAATGTCCCATTTGCCAAGGAGAAAATCATTGCGGCAATAGTCTGCCGAAAACTCACGGTAGTTGTTGGTGCACAAATAAAGTATTTACAGAAGAAGTATTTCGTGAAATTCCAGAGGAGCAACTGTATAAAAAGTGTATTTGCGAAAAATGTTTAGCATGTATCACTACGAAAAAATAGAGTAGGCGATTTACCGCCCACTCTATTTTATTCGTCTGCAAAAGATCTTGCAGATAGTTCTTTTTCATAAATAAACAATGCATTCTTATCTTCTCGAATTCGCTTTAAATATTCAATATGTTTATCGAATGTTGCTTCTTCTTCCACTTGCTCATCAAGGAACCAGTTTAAGAACGAAATTGTCGCATGTTCTTTTTCTTCCCATGCCATATCCATAATTTTGTAGAAAGATTTTGTTACTTCTTTTTCCTGTTCCAGTGCTACTTCAAATGTATGGACTAAGTTGTCGAATGAAGTGGCGGGAGCAGGTGTTTCCGTAATAATGGCACGGATCCCACGATCGTGTAAATAAGTATAGATTTTCATGGCATGTGCACGCTCTTCTTCTACTTGCTGAAGATAATAATGTGCGAACCCGCTATAATTGCGGTATTCACAGTAAGAAGCCATAGATAAGTACGTTTGTGCTGCTGCAAATTCATTATTCATTTGCGTATTCAAGGCGTTTGCTAATTGTTCACTAATCATCTGCATCGTCTCCTTTTATCGTGTGATTCTATTATACCCTGATTTATGTAGAATACTCTAGTCAACTTGCTAGCTTATATACTAAAGTATACTGTAATAAATGGGAGATTGCCTAGTTTTAACTTCATGTTATACTAAGATGGCACATATAGAATAATTGGAAAGAAGGGGTTTTTGTGACTAACTATGACATTCCCTTATTGAATGAAAAGGCTGGACTGCAAGCTAAAGAATATATAGATACATTGACGAAACCAATTGGAAGTCTAGGGAAGTTAGAGGAAATAGCGATACAACTTGCAGAAATGACGGGAGCGTCGAAACCTGCTCTAAAACAATTAGGAATACTAGTGTTTGCTGCAGACCATGGGATTGTAGACGAAGGAATTTCCGCGTTCCCTCAGCAAGTGACTCGTCAAATGGTAGAAAATATGGCGCAGGGTGGAGCAGCAATTAACGCATTTAGTCGACAACAATCAGCAGTATTTTCATTGGTTGACGTAGGCGTAAAGGGAGAAGGATTTGCATCACCTGTGAAAAATCGTAAAATACGTCAAGCGACTACTAACTTCTTGAAATCAGATGCGATGACACGAGAAGATGTAGAGCAAGCGCTGGCTATCGGCTATGAAGAAGTGCTTTCTCTTATGAAACAAGGGGTAGATTGTTTAATTGTTGGAGAAGTTGGAATTGGTAATACGACGACTAGTAGTGCAGTAGTAGCGGCTGTGACTGAAATCATTCCAGAAGAATTAGTCGGTTACGGAACAGGCATTACAACCGAACAGCATGCTCATAAAATTGATGTGGTGCGACAAGCGCTTAGTATGCATCAGTTAAGTCCTGATGATGGGTACAGTATTTTACGAAAAGTGGGGGGACTGGAGATTGCAGCGATGGTAGGAGCCATGCTTGCAGCTGCTTCCAATCGTTTGCCTATTATTTTAGATGGATTTATATCAACTGCCGCAGCTTGTGTAGCAGATAAGATTGCTCCAGGAGTTTTAGACTATATGCTACTCGGTCATCAATCAATGGAGCCGGGTCATCAAAAAGCGTTTGAATACTTAGGGAAAGTACCGATTGTTTCATTGGATATGAGGCTCGGAGAAGGAACCGGAGCAGCGGTAGCGTTCAGTATTATTCAATCTGCTATATGTATGGTACAGGAAATGGCTACATTCGAAAGCGCTGGCGTATCAGGGAAAAATTAAAAAAAGGAAGAGGTGGTGTGTAACCATCTCTTCCTCTTTTTATTCACTAGCAATAGTTTCGGTTGATGTGCTTTCTACTGCAGGCACTTCTTCATCATTTTCTTCAGAAGAGCTACTAATAATACTTGAAAGGACATGTACGCGTAAAATAATTCCTTTAATTCGATTCGTTTCGTCTACGACAACTAGTGGATATTTTGAATCGAGAACGCGCGGAATGATATCTTGTACATATTCTTCAGGATGTGCTGTTACGACATTTGTCGTCATCACTTGATCAATGGATTTACGATTTTTCACTCCATCAATTGCCTGATCAATCGTTACTAAACCTAGTAATTGACGTTCTCGGTTTGTGATGAATACACTTGAGATTCCATGTTCCTCCATGTTTTTGATTGCGACATGCAAGCCGTCTTTACTATTCACAACACTTAATGGTTTAGACATAATATTTTCTGCTTGAAGAACTTTCGAACGGTCAATTTCGCGAGTGAACTCTACAATATAGTCATTCGCAGGTGATTCTAGAAGATCTTCAGGTGTTCCGACTTGCTCTACATTCCCGTCTTTCATCACAGCTACTCGATCCCCGATTCTAAATGCTTCGTTGACGTCATGAGTAATAAAAATAATAGTTTTCTGTAAACGAGTTTGTATATCGAGCAATTCCAATTGCATTTCTCTACGGATTAATGGATCCAGTGCACTGAACGGTTCATCCATCAATAAAATATCAGGGTCATTTGTAAGTGCACGCGCAATGCCTACACGTTGTCTCATTCCTCCTGAAAGCTCATCAGGATATTGATTTTCATAGCCTTTTAATCCAACGGTATCAATATGTTTTTGAGCAATTGCACGTCTTTCGTTTTTTGAAAGGCCGCGAATTTCCAAGCCATATTCGATGTTCTCCATTACGGTACGGTGACTAAATAAACCAAAATGCTGGAACACCATTGCGATTTTCTTTTGACGGAAAAATTTTAATTGCTCTTTATTGTATTTAACAATATTTTCGCCATCTACATAAATAGCGCCAGATGTCGGCTTGTTCAGTAAGTTGAAACATCTGATCAACGTAGACTTACCACTACCAGACAACCCCATAATGACGAAAGTTTCGCCTTCCATAATTTCCATATTGGCGTTATAAACACCTACTGTATGGCCAGTCTTATCTAAAATCTCACGTTTTGAAGCACCTTTTTCAATTAATGGAATGACTCGTTTAGGACGCGGACCAAAAATCTTGGTGACATTCTCTACTTTGATTTTTACGGTCATGCTGATCTCCTCCTAGTGTTTTGTAGGCGGTCTGCCACTCCATTCGTAATGCGGTCAATAATGATAGCTAGAAATACAATACTAATTCCGGCTTCAAATCCTAATGAAATATTGATTTGGTTAATCGAATACAATACACGTTCCCCTAGACCGTGGGCACCAACCATCGATCCAACAACGGCCATCGATAAAGCCATCATCGTTGTCTGGTTAATACCCGCCATCATAGTAGGCAAAGCTTGAGGAAGTTGTACTTTCACGAGCATTTGATTGCGCGACGAACCAAATGATTCTGCTGACTCAATCACTTCTTCATCGACATTGCGGATACCGAGTTCAGTTAATCGAATAACAGGAGGTAAGGCATAAATAATTGTCGCAATAATAGCAGGAACGTTCCCTAAAGGGAAAAAGAATATTACAGGTATTAAGTAAACAAATGTAGGCATAGTCTGCATAGCGTCCAAAATAGGTCGCATGATGACAGAGAATGCTCGGCTAAAAGCCATTAATATACCAACCGGAATCCCGATTGCGAGGGATAGTACAACGGAAATGACGATAATTGAAACTGTAGTCATTGTATCTGCCCAAAGGTCAAATGACCCTATCAAAAATATAAAGGCTGCAAATAGTAATCCTCCAAATATATTGTTGAAATACCATCCTAACAGGAACACGATAATCATAATGACCCACCAAGGTGTTGCTAAAAGAGTCGTTTCAATAGTGCGTATGGTGGTAGAAGCGATAACAAAGATAAAATCAAATAGCCAACCGAAATTCATCGCTAGAAAATCGATAAACTTTTCAACATAATCTCCTATAGGTATTCGTACGTCGGGAAATTCATTCATAGGCGGTAAGCTAGGTCAAACTAGCTTGTCCCTCTCTTTCTCTAATGTAAGTTTGTCAATAAAAAAGGGGTGGAGCGGAAAGCGTCCACCCCTCAATCTATGATGTTTTATAGAGCTGCTTTTACTTTTTCAGCGATATCTTCAGGTACCCATTTAGTCCAAACATCTTCATGTTCTTTCATGAACCATTTGGCTGTATCTGTTGGATTCGCTTCATTTTCACCCATATATTTCAATGCTTCTTCTGTTAAAGCACTGCTTGTTTCGTAATTACTCAGGAATTCTACTACTTCTGGTGCTTGAGTTTTTAAATCTTTATGAACACTTACAAATACATCATTTGGCGGGAATGCACCGGTCTTGTCTTTGTCCCACGCCTCTTGATCGTATGGCTCATCTTCTAGCAATGTTAAGTCGTACGTTGCTGTTACCCAAGTAGGGGACCAGTAGTAACCTACCCAAGGTTCTCCTTTTTTATATGCGCTAGCTAAGTCAGCCACGATAGACGAGTCTGAACCTGGCGCCAAATACGTAAATGTTTTATCTAAACCGTAAGTTTCGATTTTTTCACTCAGATGCTTACTAACAATCCAGCTAGAAGGTGCACCAATAATGCGGCCTTTTTTCTTATCTTCAGGATCTTGGAATAGTTCAGGGTACTTTTCTAGGTCTTTAACTGTTTTCAAATCTGGTGCCACTGCTTCAATCCCACGTTCTGGATCACCTTCAATAACGTAAGTTGGGACGTACAGGCCTTGATCGTTATCGTTGAAGTTCGTCGAGACTGACTCGATGTCTCCACTGTCAATCGCATTTGTATACGCCTCACCTAAGTTATCTGACCAAACTTCAGTATATACATTAATATCGCCTTGCTGTAATGCTTGAAGTGTTGCAGTAGACGTTCCGTTTACTACATCTGTTTTATAGCCGTATCCTTCTTCTACAATGATTTGGGCAATACTGTTGTGAATACGAATGCTGTCCCATCCTGCATCTGCGAACTTAATTTCTTCAATTGAATCTTTACTAGCACTATTACCACATGCAGCTAAAAGTAGTAATGTGAACACGGAGAAAACCAACATAATTTTTCTCAAAAAATCAAACCCCTTCTATTTTATGATTTTTTTCATCACGAAATGATATTTTTTGCTCAAATCTCTTATATGCATCCACGAACAAAAAGTCCTGGGAGTTGAAGAGATTAAGGAAAAATCATCATTATTTTTTCGCGATATCATTACGTAAGTTTACAGTATAATAAAACTAATATCAATTTAATTATTCGGATAATTGTGCAGAACTTTAGATTTTATTGTTAAACTGTATCGAAAAATAGTACAAAAAAATTAAATGAGCTATTGCGTTTTGAAAAGTAAATTTATGACTCAATCCTATATGGGGTATAGGTTTTCTTTAGTCGAATAGTAGGGGAAACTGTTGTATGACTTATCAACAGTTTTATCGCTCTCTTACATATAGAGAGAAATGTGTAATTTCTTTATTTTATTCAGTAGATAGACAAAGATTTGTAACAGTTTTTAAGGAAAAACCAAGTTTTTTTGATTTTACTTTTAAGAAGATGATATAGTTAGAAGTACAAATGTAATTAGTATAGAAATGTAACGTAAAAGGGGAACGGAACTTATGACGAAAGAAGCCCATATTGTATCGACTACTACGCATAGTCGCTCGGTGTCTACCTTCTTCTCAGATATTAAATCATTGATAAAAGGTCCTGTACTACTAGCTAACGTATTGCCAGTATTCGCTGGATTTTGGCTTGCGTTGCACTTCTCGGGGATGACACTTGCTGGAAATTGGAGTTTATTCTGGCTAACTATGCTCGGCAGTACGTTTTTAATGGCGGGTGCACTCGTCATGAATAACTGGTTTGACTCAGATATTGATACTTTCATGGAAAGAACGAAGCAACGCCCAACGGTAACAGGAAATTTCACGTTACGTGTGGTGTTGAATATCGGTTTACTATTATCCGCAATAGGTATGATATTACTGTTACTTACAACGTTTGAAGCGGCAATTTATGCATTTATCGGCTGGTTTACGTATGTGATACCCTATACGATGTGGTCTAAACGTAAATATACGTTAAATACCGTTATAGGAAGTGTGTCAGGTGCTGTGACTCCATTAATTGGATGGGCTGCGATTATGTCGGCAAACCATGTAGTGCCGATCGTTTTATTTGCAATTTTATTTATTTGGCAAATGCCACATACATTCGCTATCGCTATGAAAAAGTATGAAGATTATAAAGCAGCAAATGTCGCGATGCTACCAGTCGTACAAGGCTTTGAGTTTACTAAGCGTCAAATGTTAATATACGTGCTTTGTTTATTGCCTTTGCCATTTTTGTTGCCGATGTTCGGTACAACATTTATCGTCATCGCAACGTTGATGAACTTAGGATATATAGGAGCTAGCATTTATGGGTTTTATGCCAAAGATGATTATAAATGGGCGAATCTGATGTTTTTATATTCAGTGAACTATATGACGCTATTATTTGGCATGATGATTCTTTGGACATTTTAATACTAAAACTTCTCTTCGCTTGCTAAGTGATGGAGAAGTTTTTTATTTTATTATGACATACCTGTTGATTAACTATATTATGAATAATGGTAGAGTTGAAAAGAAACTTTTAGTATATAGTGTAATGTACTTATCAGGAGGATGTTGAAATGAATGAACAATTACAGTTGTTGAAACCGAAGATTGAAGAAGTATTCGCTTATTTACATAGTCACCCCGAAGTGAGTTGGAAAGAGGTAGAAACGACAGGTTATTTGAAAGAGTTTCTTGAACGTGAAGGATTTGAAGTTTCATTATTTGACGGGATTACTGGATTGTCCGTGACATTGGGTCAAGGTTCGCCGGTTATCGGTTTGCGGACAGATATAGATGCATTGTGGCAAGAAGTGAATGGTGTGTATCAAGCGAATCACTCATGTGGTCATGACGGTCATATGACGATGGCTATAGGGGTATTACTGCTGGCGAGAGAGCGAGGACTTCCTGCGAATGGTACATTGAAAGTTATTTTTCAACCGGCTGAGGAAAAAGGAAAAGGGGCGTTGGCGGTACTTAAAACAGGAATCATGGATGATATAGATTATTTGTTTGGAGTACATGTGCGTGCGGCGGATGAATTGGACGATGGTTATTCAGCGGCATCACTGCGTCATAGTGCAGCAAAAATGGTAGCTGGCTCGATTAGCGGGATAGAAGCTCATGGAGCCCGACCGCATCAAGGGAAGAATGCCATTGAAGTGGGTGCGTCATTAGTTCAAGCGTTACAATCGATACATTGTAACCCGATGGTGTCTCATACAGCTAAAATGACGATGTTCCAAGCGGGAGGGGACTCGGCAAATATCATTCCAGGTACGGCGAAGTTTAGTTTAGATCTTCGCGCACAACAAAATGATGTGATGGAAGAATTGTATGTTCATGTTCAGCGTGTCATTAAAGCCGTAGCAATGCAATATGGCGTAGACATTTCATACGAAGTGATGTCAGAAATGGTTGCCGCAGAAGTGAATGCAGAAGCGGAACAGTTGATGGCTGAGGCGATTGCTAAAACAGTCGGAGAAGAAAAGACGGTTAGAACAATTATTACGCCAGGCGGTGAGGACTTTCATTTTTATGCAGTGCACCGTCCGAATATTAAGAGTACCATGTTAGGTCTTGGCTGTAATTTAACGCCGGGATTGCATCATCCGCAAATGACATTTAACAAAGAATCTTTATTGACTGGTATGGCGATTCTTATGAATGCGGTTGAATTAGCGTTTCAGTCTAAATAGTAGAAAAATTATTTATCACGCCCGCGAATAAACCATATTATATATAGTCCATTCATTTAAACGCGATTTATGCGATAGAAATAAGCCGGTGACTTTCTACGGCTGGAATACAGTGACACTGACTTGAATTTCCTTGCGGCTTGCGCTTCCAGACGATACACTTTTCGTTGAATAAATATTCAGTTATTGTCATTTGACTATACTTTATGTTAGACTCATAACTAATCGAATAAGTTTCCTTCGGGGCAGGGTGGAAATCCCTACCGGCGGTGATGAGCTATGTAGCTCTTAGTCCGTGACCCGGATGCTTTTTACAAGCAGAAGGTGGATTTGGTGAAATTCCAAAGCCGACAGTTAAAGTCTGGATGAGAGAAGGAACGAAAAATAAAAACGTTTTAAGTAACGCTTATTTAGTCATGGTTGAAGCCCCACTTTTTTTCATAGTGGGGCTTTTTGTTTTGTCACAAGAGGAATTTAGCAAGTTGGAGTGTTGTGTAGTGAACGAAATTTATATGGAAATGGCATTGAAACTTGCTGAAAATGTTTCAGGGCAAACGTCTCCGAATCCACCTGTAGGTGCTGTCCTAGTAAAAGAGGGACGAATCATTGGGATGGGTGCGCATTTACGTGCAGGAGAACGTCATGCTGAGCGGGTGGCTATTGATATGGCAGGTACACAAGCGATGGGTGCTGATTTGTATGTAACGCTTGAGCCGTGTTCGCATACGGGGAAAACAACACCATGTGCAGATGCTGTGATTCGTTCAGGTGTCAAACATGTATATGTGGCAGTTTCTGATCCGAATCCACTCGTTGCAGGTCAAGGTATTGATCGAATGCGTGCAGCAGGCATTAGCGTAACCAAGAATTTAGGCATAGATCAAGCCGATAAATTATACGAACCATTTTTTCATTTTATTCGAACAAAAACACCTCATGTGACAATGAAAACAGCTATGACGATAGATGGTAAGATTTCAACTTCGACAGGAGACAGTAAATGGGTAACAAGTGAGCAAGCGCGACTTGATGTCCATCTGCTTCGCCATACGCAAGATGCAATTTTGGTAGGCGTACAAACTCTTCTTAACGATAATCCTCTTCTCACCACCAGACTGCCCCAAGGTGGAAAACATCCTATTCGAATTATTTTAGATACTTGGTTACGTACACCGGTAGAAAGTCAAGTAGTACAAAATGATGAAGCGCCCACATGGATTTTTTGCGGCAATGAAGCTGATCGCAAAAAGCAACAAGCCTTACAAAACGACCATGTGGAAGTTATTCGTATGCCGAATCCCACATTGTATGTTGAAGACATTTTAGTGGAACTTGGCTTACGAGGCATCATGACACTTCTTGTAGAAGGCGGTGCTGCAGTAAATGCTTCATTTGTTAAAGCGCGTGCGATTCAGCGTGTCATTTGCTATGTCGCTCCGAAAATACTTGGTGGTAGTCTTTCGTTGACGTCCGTTAGCGGATTGGATCCTATTTTTATGAGTGAAGCATTTCCGCTTGAATTTCAACATGTGGAAATGATAGGACCAGATATAAAGATTATTGCGGTACCGAAAGAGAGGGGCTAAGCCGTGTTTACAGGAATTATTGAAGAAATTGGAACTGTTAACAGTATACGCTCAGGGGCGCAGTCGATGACGTTGACGATTGCTGCTACTACGGTGCTTTCTGATGTTCGTTTGGGTGATAGTATTGCGGTTAATGGTGTTTGTTTGACAGTAAAAGATTTTACGATAAATCAATTTTCAGCAGATGTTATGCCGGAAACTGTTTCCTCTACCTCTCTTCAACAACTGACTGTCGGCAGTTCGGTCAATCTGGAACGTGCACTTGCAGCAAATGGTCGCTTTGGCGGTCATTTTGTAACAGGACATGTTGACGGAGTGGCTGTAATACGTGAAAAACGGACAGTAGATAATGCACTTTACATACGGTTGTCGTTGCCTGAAGTATATACGCCCTATCTGCTTCACAAAGGATCAATAGCATTGGACGGTACATCGTTAACAATATTTGAAGTGGATCAAACGGATATTATGATTTCGTTAATCCCACATTCACAAGAAATGACTGTACTCGCGAAAAAGAATCAAGGAGAAATCGTGAATTTTGAATGTGATATGCTCGCGAAATATGTCGAGAATATGCTAATGAAAAGAATGGGTACCCCCAAAAATGCAAGTTCATCTATGACAGAAGACTATTTAAAAGAACATGGATTTATGTGAACAACGAGTCAACTAGAAGGAGTGTATAGAGATGTTCCATACAATTGAAGAGGCGTTGGAAGATTTAAAAAAAGGTAAAGTAGTAATCGTTGTAGACGATGAAGATCGTGAAAATGAAGGAGATTTTGTAGCAATTGCTGATTTAATAACTCCAGAAATTATTAACTTCATGGCTACAAAAGGGCGTGGTTTGATTTGTGTTCCTGTAACAGAACAAAAAGCTGCACAACTTGGTCTGCAAATGATGACCGACGACAATACCGATTCGCATGGAACAGCATTTACGATCAGTGTGGATCATTGTTCTACGCATACAGGAATCAGCGCATTTGAACGTGCGGATACAATAGTTAAAATGATGGAACCGGCTGCTGTTGCAGGAGAATTTAAGCGCCCTGGTCATATTTTTCCGCTCGTTGCCAAATCAGGCGGTGTTCTAAAGCGTACAGGTCATACAGAGGCAGCGGTGGATTTAGCTCGCCTAGCGGGTTATTCATCAGCTGGTGTCATCTGTGAAATTATGAGCGAAGACGGAACGATGGCACGTGTACCAGAACTGCGCGACATGGCACAGCAACTTGATTTAAAGATAATTACGATTCAAGATTTGATTCATTACCGTTTACAGCAAGAACAATTAGTCATCCGAGAAGCAGATATTAAATTACCGACAGATTTCGGAGAGTTCCGAATGATTGGCTATACTGAAACGCTCACTGGAAAAGAGCACGTAGCGCTAGTAAAAGGGGAAGTGTCTACAGAAGAACCCGTACTTGTGCGGGTGCATTCCGAGTGCTTAACAGGTGACGTATTCGGATCGTGCCGCTGTGATTGCGGACCTCAACTACAAGCTGCTCTGGCTCAAATTGAAGAAGCGGGGCGTGGGGTCTTACTTTATATGCGCCAAGAAGGTCGTGGAATTGGTTTAATCAATAAACTTAAAGCGTACGAACTTCAAGAACAAGGCTACGATACAGTGGAAGCGAATGAAAAGCTGGGTTTCTCAGCAGATTTACGAGATTACGGTATTGGCGCTCAAATTCTACGTGAACTCGGAATCACACAAATGCGTTTACTAACAAATAACCCGAAGAAAATTGCAGGTTTAAAAGGTTATGAGTTAGAAGTAATCGAACGTGTGCCGATTCAGTTGCCAACAAAAGAAGAGAATGAAAAATATTTGCAGACAAAAGCAAAAAAACTAGGACATTTATTAACTGTTTAAGGAGAGATGGACATGGGAAATTTATTTGAAGGACATTTAGTAGGTACGGGGTTAAAAGTAGGGATTGTAGTAGGGCGTTTTAATGAATTTATTACAGGGAAATTGCTTTCCGGGGCGCAAGATGCATGTAAACGCCACGGTGTAGATGACGCAGATGTTGATATTGCATGGGTACCAGGAGCGTTTGAAATCCCTCTAATTGCGAAGAAAATGGCGGATTCTAAAAAGTATGATGCGATCATTACGTTAGGCACTGTAATTCGCGGGGCAACTCCACATTTCGATTTCGTTTGCAGTGAAGCGGCAAAAGGAGTATCACAGGCAAGTATGCAATCGGGAATTCCTGTCATCTTTGGAGTATTAACGACAGATACAATTGAGCAATCGATTGAACGTGCAGGTACAAAAGCTGGAAACAAAGGATGGGACGCGGCTGTATCTGCTATAGAGATGGCCAACTTGTCAAAACAATTTAATTACTAATAGGTCATAAAACGAAAGAAATGTATTGAAGAAAATATCCTTCATACATTTCTTTGGGATGATCCGTATCCAATGAAGTGGAAAGCGCTTTATTTTTTATTGACCTGCTTCAGTTCTTCTGTAATAATAGAAGTAGTCATTAGTGAAAAATAGAATTTAAATACACATAAAAAGAAGGTACACTATGAAAAAGCTTGATACAAGGATCGGACGTCAAGCGGTTTTATATACGTTTTCAGACAGTGAAGCAGAAGAGCTTCAAATTGAAAATGACCTACAGCAACTTGGCTGGCGATTTGGTAAAGGTAAAGTAGGGTCGATGGAGTCGCAGAAAATAGTAGCGGCCATTGAAACACTAGCGAAGCGGCAAGGAATTGTAGATCAAGATATTTACCGTGAAATGCATGCGTTATATCATGCGATCATCGAAGCGATGCATGGGGTGACGCGCGGCCAAGTAGAGCTTGGCGGTATGTTGCGTACAGCTGGATTGCGATTTGCGATTGTGAGAGGAACACCTTTTGAAAAAGAAACAGAAGGTGAATGGATCGCTGTAGCGGTTTACGGTACGATCGGTGCGCCAATTCGTGGATTTGAGCACGAGGCCATTGGTTTGGGTATCAATCACATCTGAATAGTAGAATACAGCCTATAGTTATTTAGACAATAAGGGGGCTATATTGACCGACGGGATCCGTCTGGCCAATATAGCCTCTTTTTATATGTACAGGCATGAATTCATTTCAGATTGAATGTATTAACAACAAGAACAACCAACTAGGAGGAGTTAGAATGATTGAATTAACAGGCCGCACGTTAACAATTGAACAAGCTAAAGAAATTTTAGTAAATGGAACGATGGTATCAGCTTCTGCAGAAAGTATGAAAGCTGTGCAAAAAAGTCGAGAAGCAGTTGAAAGAATTGTGGCAGAAGGTAAAGTCGTGTACGGCATTACTACAGGATTTGGTAAGTTCAGTGATGTATTAATCGCCCCTGAGGACACGGAGCAGTTACAACTTAATTTAATTCATTCTCATGCATGTGGAATCGGCGAGCCGTTCCCTGAAATCGTTTCACGCGGGATGACGTTATTACGTGCTAACGCTTTATTGAAAGGTTTTTCAGGAATCCGGCCAGTAGTAATTGAAAGGTTGCTAGATCTTGTCAATGCACGTATTCATCCAGTGATTCCGCAACAAGGATCATTAGGAGCAAGTGGTGATTTAGCTCCACTATCTCATTTAGCTTTAGTGCTAATGGGAGAAGGAGAAGTGTTTTACGAAGGAGAGCGAATGGAAGCGAGCATTGCATTGGCTAAAGAAGGTATTGAACCAGTCATTTTGAAAGCGAAAGAAGGCTTAGCGCTTATTAATGGAACACAAGCAATGACAGCAATGGGATTAGTCAATTATATAGAAGCGGAGCAATTGGCATATCAAACAGAAGCAATTTCTACTCTAACGTTAGAAGGATTACGTGGAATTGTAGATGCGTTTGATGCAGACGTTCACGAAGCGCGAGGATACAGTCAGCAAACAGCAGTTGCGGAGCGCATGCGACGGATGTTCGCAGGTAGTCAATTGACAACTAGACAAGGAGAAATCCGTGTTCAAGATGCATATTCTCTACGCTGTATTCCACAAGTACATGGTGCTTCTTGGCAAGTACTGGATTACGTTAAAGAAAAACTTGAAATTGAGATGAATGCAGCTACAGATAATCCACTAATTTTTGAAGACGGAGAGAAAGTAATTTCGGGTGGAAACTTCCATGGACAGCCAATAGCGTTTGCGATGGACTTTTTAAAAGTAGCGATGGCGGAGTTTGCGAATATATCAGAACGTAGAATCGAGCGTTTAGTCAATCCGCAATTAAATGATTTGCCTCCATTTTTAAGTCCGGAGCCAGGGTTGCAGTCAGGTGCGATGATTATGCAGTATGCAGCCGCATCACTAGTTTCTGAAAATAAGACACTGGCACATCCGGCGAGTGTGGATTCTATTCCGTCGTCAGCTAATCAGGAAGATCATGTCAGCATGGGCACGATTGGCTCTCGTCATGCGTATCAAATCATTCAAAATGCACGAAGAGTATTAGCGATTGAATTAATTTGTGCATTGCAGGCAACAGAGTATAGAGGAACTGAAAAGCTGGCAGATTTCTCAAAAGTCTTCCATAAAGAGGCTAGACTTGTCGTGCCTAGTATTACACAAGACCGCATCTTCTCAAAAGATATTGAAAAAGTAAATGCGTGGTTACTGGAAATGGATTGGAAAGCATTTGCAGATCCTATCTTATCTAAAGAAACTTACCGTGAGGCTAGTTCTAACTTCTGAAAATAAGAAATAGAATAGCGAGCTGTTACCAACATACGCAATTATCAACTAAAACAGGCAGAGAAAAACGAATAGTTTTCTCTGCCTGTTTTTATAATAAGAACCTATCTAAAATCTTTAGTTATTTTACTACCATACGTAAACGTTCACGTGCAATTTCAGTTGCGGTGACCATGTTTTTCAATGCGGCCACAGTTTCTTCACGCTTTCTTGTTTTTAAACCGCAGTCAGGATTAATCCAAAACTGGGAAGGGTCTAAAACTTCCAATCCTTTATCAATAATCTCTGTCATCTCTTCAACTGCCGGAACACGTGGACTGTGAATATCATATACTCCGAGACCGATTCCCTTGTCATAATGATAGTTATTGAACGACTCAACCAAATCTCCGTGGCTGCGTGATGTTTCAATGGAAATGACATCAGCATCCAATGCGCTGATTGCTTCGATGAAATGATTAAAATCACAATAGCACATATGTGTATGAATTTGTGTCGTATCTTTTACAGAAGCGGTAGAAACACGGAAGGCATTAACTGCCCAATCCAAATAGTGCTTCCATTCTGATTTTTTCAATGGCAACCCTTCGCGAAGGGCTGGTTCATCTACCTGAATCATATGAATCCCAGCCGCTTCCAGTGCCTCTATTTCTTTACGAAGAGCTAAAGCGATCTGGTTCGTAACAGCTTCTCGGGAAAGGTCATCGCGAACGAATGACCAATTCAAAATAGTTACAGGACCTGTCAACATGCCTTTTACTTCATGATTTGTTAAAGATTTAGCATAAACAGATTCTTCGACAGTCATGGCTGTAGTGAAAGCTACATCACCGAAGATGATAGGTGGTTTAACACAGCGTGAACCGTATGATTGAACCCATGCTTTTTCAGTGAAAACAAATCCTTCCAACTTTTCTCCGAAGTATTCTACCATGTCTGTCCGCTCGAACTCACCATGTACCAGAACGTCTAGACCTAAGTTTTCTTGGATATCAATCCATTCTTTAATCTCTGCACGTACAAAATCGTTATATTGTTTATCTGTAATTTCGCCTTTTCTCCATTTATTGCGAGTGGCACGTACTTCTGGTGTTTGTGGAAAACTACCAATCGTTGTCGTTGGCAATAAAGGCAGTTGAAATTTCTCTTGTTGCGCTACTTTACGTTCAGCAAATGGTGAGTTTCGTTTACTGTCAGACAGTATGCTTCCAGACGTCGCTTCACGGACATCCGGGCGCTTCCGTGCAGGTAGTGCGTTAAACGCAGCCAGTGCTATTTCGCTCTCTTTAAGTTCTTTTGATACACTTTCCTTGCCTTGAGTCAATATAGCTTGCAAGGTTTTTATCTCTTTTACTTTTTCATCAGCAAATGCCAATGCATGTAATATAACGCCGTCTAGTTTTTGTTCCGATTTGATCGTTACAGGAACGTGAAGTAAACTGCAAGATGGTTGAATCCAGAGTTTGTCTTGTTTCACTTGTTGTTGAATGGACTCCAACACTTCTAATTTCGCATGTAAGTCAGAACGCCAAATATTGCGACCGTCTATAATACCTGCAGCAAGTACTTTTTCTTCAGGGAAACTATATTTCTTAAGATGTTCTATGTTTTTTTCAACGCCATGAACGAAATCCAAACCAATTCCAGCGACTGGTAAAGCGACAGTCTCTTCATAATGTTCAACAGAATCAAAGTATGTCTGCAACAGGATATTTAAACTGTTCAATTCTTTCGTCAACTGTGAATAAATTTCAGTAACTGTTTTCATTTCATCCGATGTGATTGATGTACATAAAATAGGTTCATCGATTTGTACCCATTGAACACCTTCATCTTGTAACTCTTGTAACACTTTTTGATATAAAGGAAGTAACTGAAGAATGAGGGATGGAACGTCTTTTTCTTCATAGCCTTTTGAGAGCTTCAGTAATGTATAAGGTCCAAGGAGTACAGGTTTACCTTCGATGCCTAATTCTTGCTTCGCTTCGCGGTAGGCTACGAGAGGTTTGTTTTCTGTCAACTGGAATCGTTGGCCTTCGTATTCGGGAACAATATAGTGATAGTTCGTATTGAACCATTTTGTCATTTCAGAAGCAACGGCTTCATCACTGCCGCGGGCCATCGAGAAGTAAGTGGAAGTCGACACTTGACCGCCTTGCCAATTATAACGACCAGGAATAATACCGAACATAGCAGACGTATCAAGTACGCGATCATATAGTGTGAAATCACCGACTGTAATATGATCAACACCTGCCTGTTGTTGTTTTTTCAAGTTTGCGAGACGGATTTCTTTTGTCGTTTGTAAAAGTTCTTCCTCCGATATTTTGTTAGCCCAAAACGCCTCCAGAGCGCGCTTCCATTCACGATTTTCACCAATAACGGGATAACCCGTAATACTACTTTTTACCATTCTTTACTTCCCCCTTAATATTTTTCAATAAAAAAAACATTTCTTAGGGGAAATGTTAGAAAAGTACGTCTGTATAAGTGCATGCCAAAGAAGCATACGTTTATAGACTGCGTGTGTCTAACACTTCCCTATTCACCGTAGGATTAAGCGTTGTGAAAAATAGGCAGGTATCTGGCTGGACGCAAACGCGTCTTCACAGTGGCGGGACCGCTCCTACATGTAAGGATTCCCTTTTAAGAAATGAAGCATCTCCATTTCACCTATTTTCAAACTATTCAATTCAGATGATTGTCTATTAAGCTATCACATGTAATTTAGTGTGTCAAATTTTGAATTATCCACTCTTGAGCTTTTGTCTTAAAGCCAGTTCGTGTTTGTCTAGAAAGTGGAGTAGGGTAAGTGACTTCTTCTATACAGTACAGAAAAATAGTGTGTGTAATGATTCTCCCTCCAGAAAGCGTATCGTCTAGAAGTGCAAGCCGCAAGACATTCCAAGTCAGCGTCACTCCGTCCAATCGCCATAGTCAAAATAACTTTTAAATAAATGAATAAGAGAATTATACATAATATAGTTAATCAACAGTCTTGCACAAGTTTATCTAATCTGTTATATAACTGAAAAATGATAAGAAAATGGTCTTTTTAGACGATGTGAAAATTTTCACAATTTAGTTGAAAGTTTTCAAGAGTTTAGGTATGATAAGTACTAACACATCTTCTACTTAGGGAATGGATCGTCTTTTATACATATTCATTATGAGTGAAAACTATAATAATATGACGATGTTGAGGGGAGAATTGTGTTCAACGCTATATGTTATACAACAGAATAGCGCAAAAATTCTTAAGGGGTGTCTTTATTCTATGACAAATTATGAACAAGTAGGTAAATTGCAAGTCGCTAAAGAACTTTATGACTTTGTAAATGGGGAAGTCCTACCGGGTTTAGAAATCCAAAAAGATCAATTTTGGGCAAACTTTGATTCGCTCATTCATGAACTTGCTCCTGAAAACAAAGCGCTATTAGAAAAACGCGGCGAATTGCAAAAAGCAATTAACGAATGGCATCAAAACAATAAAGGAACTATAGATTCTGACAAATATAAAGAATTTTTAACCGAAATCGGTTATTTAGAGCCGGTCGTTGATGATTTTGAAGTGACGACTGCTAATGTTGATAGCGAAATTGCTGTACAAGCAGGATCACAGCTCGTAGTTCCTGTAGACAATGCACGTTATGCGTTAAATGCAGCGAATGCAAGATGGGGAAGCTTGTATGACGCGCTGTATGGATCGGATGTCATTAGTGATGAAGGTGGAGCTGAAGCGGGTGCAGAGTATAACCCGGTACGTGGACAAAAAGTTATCAAGTTTGCAAAAGACTTGCTAGATCAGGCTGTTCCGCTGGTGGAAGGTTCACACGCAGAAGCTACAGCTTATGAAGTAACTGACGGGAAATTAGCAGTTTCACTTGAGAATGGCAGTAAGACAGGCTTGAAAGATGTCTCTAAATTTGTCGGATATAATGGCGAAGAATCTGCACCTTCCGCTGTTTTATTAGAAAACAACGGCTTGCACATTGAAATTGCTATCGATCGTAATAATCCGATTGGCAAAGACGATAAAGCCGGAGTTAAAGACTTGATTTTGGAAGCGGCTCTTTCTACATTAATGGACTGTGAAGACTCAGTAGCAGCTGTTGACGCAGAAGACAAAGTGGCTGTTTATCGTAATTGGCTCGGTTTGATGAAAGGCGATTTGGAAGCATCTTTCCAACGTGGCAGTAAGACTGTTACGCGAAGAATGAATCCGGATCGTACGTATAAAACAGCAAATGGTGAGCAATTGACGCTTCATGGTCGTTCATTAATGTTTGTTCGAAATGTTGGTCATTTGATGACGAATAATGCAATTTTAGATGAAAACAATAATGAAGTTCCTGAGGGAATTCTTGACGGTGTATTAACGTCATTGATCGCTACACACAATCTAAAAGCAGATACAGAATTCAAAAACTCTCGCCACGGTTCTATTTACATCGTTAAACCGAAAATGCACAGCCCTGAAGAGGCGGCATTCGCTAACAAATTATTTGACCGTATTGAAGATCTATTAGGTTTAGAGCGCAATACATTGAAAATCGGTGTAATGGATGAAGAGCGTAGAATGTCACTGAACTTGAAGTCTGCTATTCATGCAGTTAAAGACCGTATTGCATTTATTAACACAGGTTTCCTAGATCGTACAGGCGACGAAATCCATACTTCTTTAGAGGCTGGTCCAGTAATTCGTAAAAATGAAATGAAAACTTCTAAATGGCTTGCTTCTTATGAATCATCTAACGTAGCAATCGGGATTAAAGCAGGTCTTCCTGGTCATGCACAAATTGGTAAAGGAATGTGGGCGATGCCTGATCTAATGGCATCTATGCTTGAGCAGAAAATTGCTCATCCTAAAGCAGGGGCTAGTACGGCTTGGGTTCCATCACCGACAGCTGCAACATTGCATGCATTGCACTACCATGAAGTAAATGTAAAAGAAGTGCAAGCAGGAATTGATAGCTCTATAGATTATCGCGATGGAATCCTTGAACTTCCTTTAGCTCCAAACACTAATTGGACAGCTGAGGAAATCCAGGCGGAGCTTGATAATAATGCTCAAGGTATTTTAGGGTACGTTGTACGTTGGATCGACCAAGGGGTGGGTTGTTCTAAAGTTCCAGACATTAATGATGTAGGGCTAATGGAAGACCGCGCAACATTGCGTATTTCAAGTCAGCATATCGCAAGTTGGTTACGCCATGGCATCTGTACGAAAGAGCAAGTGCAAGAAACATTAGAGCGTATGGCGAAAGTAGTTGATCAGCAAAACGCGGGTGATGAACTTTACCAACCGATGGCTCCTAATTATGAAGATTCTATCGCTTTCCAAGCGGCGAGTGATTTAGTATTCAAAGCTGCTGAACAGCCAAGTGGATATACAGAGCCGATCCTTCACGCTCGTCGTATCGAAGCAAAAGCAAAGCAAACAGCTACTGTACAAAACTAAATAAAAATCGAGCCACTTCCTTTTTGGAAGTGGCTTTAGTATGTTGAACAGGGGAGTTAACATCATGTTATTTTTTCGCTTCATTCATCTCGTTCATTTAATTTAATTATTCTGTCAATATGTTATACTATCGGAAGTGATTGTAAAAGAGGGGGATATAAATATGTTAAAGAAAGATCAATCAGTTTTTGTTTTAGTAGATGTACAGGGAAAGTTAGCGCAAATTGTTAAAAACAGTGAAGCATTACATGAGAATCTAGAAAAATTAATTAAAGGCTTGCAAGTAATGGATATTCCAATCGTTTGGCTAGAGCAGTACCCGGATGGACTTGGTTCGACTACGGAATCTTTGGCTAGCTTACTAGAAGGGCAACAGCCGATTGCTAAGATGACATTTAGCGCAGTAGGTAATGAAGAATTTTTGCGTCAATTAGAATCTACAGGTCGTAAGCAAGTAATTATTGGTGGAATCGAAACGCATATTTGTGTATACATGACTGCTAAGGATTTAGTAGAAAAAGGGTATGAAGTAGAAGTAGTAGAAGATGCAGTGAGTTCTAGAACCGAGGCAAATAAACGTATTGGATTGGAAAAGATGAAAGGTGTCGGAGTTTCTGTAACATGTGTAGAAACAGCGTTATATGAGTTAGTAGGAGAAGCGGGGACGGAAGAATTCAAAAAGGTATTGAAAATTGTAAAGTAATTAATCGAAAAGGAGCTATCCGATCAGCTCTTTAGGTAGATTGGCTGGAGAAGTGATTTTTTTAAAAGAGATGGGCTATACAGAAAGTCAAAAGTAACTGACTTTCTGTATAGCCCTAATTTTTATTCCCATTGTTCTCTTTGTAAATCTTCGGCGATCAGTTGTAGGTCATCAGCAGTTATTGTCAATAATTCATAATCTGACGTCTCGGCTAAAGTTGAAGCCATTTGTTTAATAAATTTAGGCGAACCTTCATTTTCTTCGTCATATACTAATAATAAAGCATCTGAATTGCGTAATAGGAATTTATTCTTTTCAACAAATTGCCACGGCGCTTCATAAGGTTTATTCGTTAAACTAACCGAATAATCGGCTAAGGCAATCATCTGTTCATATGTATCTTTCTTTGTTTCATTCCAATTAGACTGCTGATCAAGAAATGGAGTAATAATTGCGTATTGAAGATGAGGATAATCCATCTGTAGTTCCCATACGCATTCGATGACCCATGTCTCAACTCCAAGTTGTCCGCTGCAAATAACCCATTCTAGACCTTGATCGAGAAAGGTTAGTAATTGATCTGTCAATGCCTTTTTTATTATCGCAATACCCGGATGTTGTTCGTTGAAAATACCTAATTCATGCGCTTTATATCCACTTACGACCAGACGTTTCATTATTGTTGCTCGCTGATTGCTGCGTGTGCGAGTTTAGTGATCGTCATATCATCCATTGGTGGATTATGAAGGCCTGCGCGAACATCACGGTAATAACGTTGAAGTGGATTAGAGAGTTCTAAACTTTTTGCGCCTACTATACGCATCGCAAGATTAACAATTTCTATTGCGCTATTAGTTACGATAGATTTAGCTACACCCAGCTCATTTTGCAAATGAACTCTACGTGCTGAATCATCGTAAATACCTGCTATATCGTATAGAAGATGGCGTGCTTTAATAAGTTCAAGATCCATTTTACCAATCTGAGTTTGGATATTGAATAGGGAAGCGATTGGTTCATTTAAACTATTTGGCTGGTAAGTTGCCGCAAAGTGAACGGAGTAGTCTCTTGCAGCTTGTGCAATGCCTAAATAACACGCTGGTATATGAAGCAACCATCCATTCTGTTTATTGCCGCGTGGCGAGTCATTCACTTCTACCAACTGTTCATCTGTAACATGAACTTGATCTAATACCAAGGTCTGACTTTCTGTGCCGCGCATAGAAATGGTATGCCATGTATCTTTAATAGATAGACCGTTGGACGACCGTGGAATTAAAAAGAATCCCGTTTGTTGTATTTCATCAATCCACACAGACACTAAGAAATGCGTAAGTGCAGGAGCCATAGTAGTGAATGTTTTCTCGCCAGAAATCGTCCAGCCTGCTGCTGTGCGCGTGGCTGTTGTTTGGGGGCGTCCGCCACGTGTAGGACTGCCGGTCTGTGCTTCGGTTACGGAGCGGTTGACTAGGGCGCCTGTTGTAATAGCTTCACTGAATTGTTTTAATTGGACTTCATTCCATTTACGGCTTTCGTACAGCTCACCCACGACACCCTGATGCCAACCGATAGCAAGTGCTGTGGCGCTATCGAATCGGGCAAGCGTCTCTTGGAAGAGGATCATATCTGTCACTGTACAGCCTTCACCGCCGAATTCTGTAGGCAATGTAAGTGTTGTAAAGCCCATATCAACTAGTTTTTGTATACTTTCTTTTGGAAATTTTGCGAGCATGTCAGATGGTTCTGAAAAGCTACTGAAAAACGGACCTGCCTCAGTCAATTTATTGACCCATCGGCGTTGAAAGTCCGTTGTGATAAAAAGTTCTGTCGACAAGAGTACCACGTCCTAACTGCTTCAATCTACATTTATCTATAATTTTACTTACTAAAAGTCTGTATAAAACGTAATAACGCCTTGAGTACATCTCTCAAGGTCATGAAATTATAGTATACTAGAAAACCAAAAAAAATACCATTGTGGTGAGTAGAAAATTTTTATCTATTTTTTGTTAGTTCATGACGAAAAATAGAACGATAGGTATAGTGAATAGACTCAGCAATGTAGTGAGTAATGTAGTGAAAGAAACTAAGTCAGGTTCTGTGCCGAATTGTAATGCAAACATGGTTGTATTCGCTGCGCTCGGCATAGCTGCCTGAATGATTAGCACAGCTTTCAGTAAGTCATTGACGGGGAGAAACAGTAAAATGCCTACCGCGAGTATAGGGGATAAAACCATACGTATAAATGAAACTACAGTAACATAGCGATATGCAACGCGTTTATGTGCAATCACAGCCAACTGCATACCTAAAACTAACATAACAACTGGTATGGCGGCATCGGCAATTAAATCGACTCCTTGCATTAACGAATTAGGTAACGTAATGGAAGTTAATTGAAAAATAATGCCTAAAATAGCTGCGTAGATTAATGGCATTCTTATTACACGCTGCATAGAATCCTTCCATGTAGCATTCGTATCCCCTCCAATAGATGCGAAGAAAATACCGATTGAATTCATTAAAATAGATTGGAATACCATCATGATAACACCATAATTGAATGCTTCATTACCAAATGCAAACAGTACGACAGGAACTCCATAATTTCCGCTATTCATAAAAACGCCGCTTAGTATCATAGCAGACCTTTCAGAGCGGGAAGCCTTCATCGTACTAGCCATTATCCAGACTATTACAAACAATACAATAGTTAAGATAACTGCGAATGCTGCAATGTATAAATACGTTTGATCCAGCTCATTTGTATAAAATGTACGGAATGCTAGAAAAGGGGAGAGTAAATATAACGCTGCAGTTGATATAGTTTTGATATCAAATGAAAGAAATTTTTGTCCGATAAAGCCAATAAAAAAAATAAAAAGTACGGGTGCGATAATATGAAAAAGTTCCAAGATGATCTTTTCCTTTCAGTTATACTGTGAATCGTAACCATTGTTAAATGATGAGCGTATCAGTTGAATATAAAGTTACCATGATAACATTTGTTACTACTATACACGAAAACCAAACATAGTCTAAATGGAAAATAAGTGAATCAAAAGATTAAAAATGTCTTTAGGTATAAGCGACTAATTGAAAGTTATAATATTTTTACATAATTACCTAATTTACTATGAATATTTAAAACTATATAAAACAAACATATTTGTATGTGAAAGGTTCTGTTTTTCTTCTTTACTAGCACTATCAGTATACCCTGAACAATACTTGCGATATAATAATAAAGGCTTGGCAGTACATGAATAAATATTCGCGGAAATACATAAGGGAGAGGGAAAATTTGAGATTCACCGTGGGGAGAAAGTTATGGACTGGTTTTTTAAGTGTTGGGGTAATCATGATATTGGTCGGCGCAGTAGGTGTTTTATCTTTAAAAAATGTCAATGAAAAGTATCGTTTCTTAATCGATGATCGTATGTACAAAGTAGTTTTACTTGAGCAACAACAAAGTAATCAAAACTTTTTGGCTACAAGTATTAGAGGATATATGCTCTATGGTAGTGAAGAGTACTTAAATCAACTTGAAACTACGCAACAACACATCCAAGATCGCTTGGATGAATTAGACAAGATTATACATAATCCAACGATGAAAAGCACTATTGCGGAAATCCGTGAAGCTGAAAATAAGTATAACGAATTCCTGCAAAAGATTATAGCAGAAAAAAAAGCAGGCAATGAAGAGGTAGTTTTGCAAATAGGGAAGAATGGGGCAAAATACCAAACGGATATTTCTGAAAATATACAAAAGATGATTGATTACCAAAAGAATCAACAAGAAATTGCATCTACAGAGTTAAAGCGATATACGAAAAACGCAAATCTAGTCATGATCGGATTAATTATTGTAGGAATTATAGCAAGTATTATCATTACACTTATTATCAGTCGCTTGATTAGTGGGCCAGTCAGACGAATGACGGATGCATTAGGGGAAGTTTCTAATGGCAACTTTGCTATTGAACAAGTATCGATTAAAAATCAAGATGAGATTGGTGATATGGCTACAGCGCTGAATGCGATGGTAGAGGATTTAAGGGGGATTATCCAACGTGCACGGGATTCAGCCATACAACTAGCTGTCCAATCAGAAGAATTATCTGCAAGTTCAGAAGAAAGTTTAGCGGCTTCTGAAATGGTTGCAGAAATTTCAGAGAAGAATTTACAAACAAGTGAAAAACAATCGCAAATCGTTAATCAATCGACTGCTTCTATGGAAGAGATGGTGACTGCGATAGACGTTATTACACACGATAACGAAGAAATGTTGAGTTCGTCAGAGGACGTTGCACGTTTAGTTCAAGAAGGCTCTTCTTTAATGAACGAAACGACTAATCAAATGAATTATATCAATGAAACGATCAGTGGTTCTATCGTAACGATTAATGAAATGGCTAAACATACCGCAAATATACGTAATGTCACTTCTATTATTACCGCAATTGCAGAACAAACCAATTTACTTGCGCTTAACGCAGCGATTGAGGCAGCACGTGCGGGAGAACACGGTAAAGGCTTTGCGGTAGTCGCTGAAGAAGTTAGAAATTTAGCAGAACAATCGAAACGATCGACAGAAGAAATTGGACGAATGGTCGATACGATTATTGACGATGTTTCTCAAGTGGTGGAAAGTACAGATGAAGGTCATAAACGTGTGGAAGAAGGTTTAATTTCTACAAGAAAGACGAATTCGATTTTCGAGGAAATTGAACTAGCTACATCAGATGTTAGTGGGAAAATAGCTACTGTATCATCTGCCATTGAAGAAATACGTGCGATGACAGATGAAGTTGCGGTTGGTGCAAGACAAGTTGAGGAGTTGGCGATCCATGCATCAGCCGAAGCTCAGTCAACAAGCGCTGCAACGGAACAACAACTAGCAGCCAACGAAGAAATTACATCTAGTTCGCAAACATTAGCGCAATTGGCGGAACAACTTCAAAGCGATATGGGACGCTTTAAAGTGTAAAAAGTACATAGTAAAAGAGCTGATTGTGAAAAACAATCAGCTCTTTTTCAATGGAAAGTACATAATGGTTTCATAAGATGGACTTTTTCCTGGATGAATAGCGAATAATGTAAACCCATTGATCTCTATTGGAACTGGTGGGATCACTTCTTTAATAAATTGCATTTTATCCAATATTTTACGCTTCTTTGCAATAGTAATATGCGGAAGGAATCGAATTGACCGTTCTAGTCCTACTATTTTTTCTGTTCGTCTGGCGATTCGCCGCTGTAAATCACAGAGTGCGCTGACGGCATCGACTGACAAAAATACAACTCGCGGTCCTGACGGTGATCCGAAAAAAGACAACCCTGTGATGGACGTAGTAAAACAAGTATGATCTTTGGCAATTTTACCTAACTCATATGAAAGGGACGCTTTGTGATCATCGCGTAACTCGCCAATATATCGCATTGTTATGTGCAAGTCTTCGGCGTGTGGAATAACTTTATATTTCTCTCGTAACTGATAGGTCTCTCTAAAATGTTCAGCGATGTCGACTACGTTTTGGGCAATGGAGATGCCGATAAAATAATGTTGTGCCAAATTCAGCTCACCTCCTATCTAATAGATTCCCATCCTCGTTGTGATATATGCACAAAATAATGAAAAAGTACTCAAGACCTATAAACAGTAGTTAGCTACCTAACAAATTATTGGATTCATGTGTATAATAGAATTTGGATTTAAGTATAAAATTATGTTCATGAAGGGTAGGATGAAATGATTAAAACGCTAATTTTCGATTTAGATGACACATTAATTTGGGATGCAAAAAGTATTGCGATGGCTTTTCAGAAAACATGTGAGTATGCGACGAAGAAAACGGGAGTGAATCCTGCGGAATTAGAACATGCAGTACGTCAAGAAGCAAGGGAATTGTATGCTACATACGAAACATTTCCGCATACACAGAATATCGGGATTAATCCATTTGAGGGACTTTGGGGAGTCTTTGATGATGAAGGTGAAGAATTCCAGAAGATGAAAGAGATTGTACCAGGATATCAAAAAGAGGCATGGATTCGTGGGCTGAAAAAGTTGGGGGTAGACGATGAGGTGTTCGGCAGGGAACTAGCAGAAGTATTTCCAAAAGAACGTAAAAATCATCCGTTTATATATGATGAAACATATGAAGTACTCGATCAGTTGAAAGGAACATATCAATTGGTTTTGCTGACCAATGGATCACCTAGTCTGCAACAAATTAAGTTGACGATATCACCAGAAATTCCGCCATATTTTGATCATATTATCGTTTCAGGCGCATTTGGCAAAGGAAAACCTGACGCTACTATTTTCCAACATGTACTTGATACGTGTAAAATACAGCCTGAAGAAGCTCTAATGATCGGTGATAACTTAATGACAGACATTCTAGGTTCTAATCGCGTAGGAATGAAAAATGTTTGGATTAACCGTGAGAATAAGGCACCGAGTGAGGAAGTAAAGCCAACATATGAAATTAAAAATTTAACTGAACTTATTCCACTATTAGACGAATTGCAAAACCGATGAGGGAAGTTTTCCTCATCGGTTTTACGTTCTGCTATACTGATTTTAGCAGATTACTACGATAGGAGGGATAACGTGCTGGAATATTTTCTAGTTTTTTTAGGTGCTGCTATACCTTGGATTGAAATAATGCTTGTGATTCCTTTAGGCATTATTAGAGGATTATCACCTGTTTGGGTAGTTATTCTTTCGTTCGCAGGTAATATGTTAACTGTACTTCTTCTAATTATTGGCTTTCAACAAGTTAAGGATTGGATAGAACGTAGAAACAAGAAAAAAGGATCAGGAGAATCGAAACGTCGTCAACAAGGTGAAAAGATTATGAATACATATGGTTTGCCGGTTTTGACACTGGCTGGTCCTATTCTAATAGGTACGCATATCGCAGCTTTTATCGGTCTTGTTTTCGGTGCGAATAAAGCGACCACTGCAATTTGGTCAGCTGTCAGTATTGCGTTATGGTGCTTAGTGTTCGGTATTGTCACTGCCATGGGCTTCGACTTCTTCGTTAAAAGAGAGTGAAAACCCAGCTGATAAAGGAAATCAGCTGGTTTTTTGAATTCTTATAGGTCAATTGCTTTTGCATCGTGAATATTTTGTACTTCTTTAATTCGTTTGATTGAAGAAGATTCTACGTGATGATCGACAGTTAACATCATAATTGCGCCTCCGCCTTCAGCAGAACGTCCTACTTGCATCGCTGCAATATTAATGTTTTCATCTGCGAGCAAAGTTCCTACACGGCCAATTGCACCTGGTTGGTCAATGTGACGGATGAATAATAAGTGACCTTTTGGAATAGCATCCACAACGTAATCATCAACTTTTACAATACGTGGCCCTAAACCGTTAAGAAGGGTACCAGCAACTTTACGAATACCTTTTGTTGTGACAATTTCTACTGTGATTAAGTTTAAGAATCCTTTACCAGTAGTAGTTTTTTGTTCGTTTACTTTAATGCCGTAACGATCGGCTAATAGCTTTGCGTTTACATCATTAACTGTTTCGCCTAAATTACGCTTTAATAAACCTTTTACAGTGTTGCGAGTCAATGCACGAACGTCGTAATTAGCTAATTCCCCTGCATATTGAATGTTAATCTCGTTAATAACAGAGTTTTGAATTTGTGATAAAAACATACCAAGTTTTTCAGTTAGATCGAAGAAAGGCTCGATTTTAGCCAATACATCACGAGATACAGATGGCAAGTTCACTGGGTTGCGCACAGATCCAATCGTTAAGAAGTTTACTACGTCACGGCTAACATCAACAGCAACAGACTCTTGTGCTTCGAATGTGCTCGCACCTAAGTGTGGAGTCGCGATTACTTCTGGAAGCGTCAATAATTTATGGTCTAAGAAAGGTTCTTTCTCAAATACGTCAAGGGCAGCACCCGCTACTTTACCAGAGACGATTGCATCATACAGAGCATCTTCGTCGATGATTCCACCGCGTGCACAGTTAATAATTTGAACGCCGTCTTTCATTTTTTCGAATGCTTCTTTATTGATCATTCTGCGTGTTTCTTTTAGCAATGGCGTGTGAACTGTGATGAAGTCAGCAGCGACTAATACTTCGTCCACTGTACCAATTTCAATGCCTAGTTTTTTAGCGATATCTTCTGTTAAGAATGGGTCGAACGCAATTACATTCATACGCTGTCCTTTTGCACGTCTTGCTACTTCAGCACCAATACGCCCGAGTCCGATGATCCCTAGTGTTTTGTTTTTTAACTCTACTCCAAGGAATGATTTTCTATCCCATTTATTGTTTTTCAATGAATTAAATGCTTGAGGGATTTTACGCGCCATTGACATCATCATTGCAACTGTATGTTCAGCGGCTGAGTTTGTGTTTCCGTCAGGAGCGTTGACAACGATAATTCCTTTTTCAGTAGCGGCGTCTAAATCAATATTGTCCACACCTACACCTGCACGACCAATAATTTTTAATTGATCTGCTGCTTCTAATAATTCCTTCGTGACCGTAGTTTGACTACGTACGAGTAGCGCGTCGAAACCTTTAATACGGTCTTTCAGCTGATCAGGTGATAAGTCTGTGTCCATAACAATTTCAAAACCTTCTGCTTGTCGTAATGGGAAAATACCGTCTTCACTAAGTGGATCACTAATAAGTACTTTAAAAGCCATGTTAATCATTCTCTCCTTCGGTTGTTTGAATTGGATTTTTTAATAAGAACTGCATGCAATCGAGCGTTTATGTAAGTACGTGCAACCTCCTTTTGTATAAAATAAAAAAGCCTTCCACCCCTTACATACGTAAGGGGCGAAAAGCTCGATAAACTAACGCGGTACCACCCTTGTTTTGCTGCCAAAGCAGCCTTCATTCAGCATGCGTAACGTGCATGAGACGAATTAGCCTACTAAAATTCAGCCAATCAATTCAGAAGTGCCGCCATCCCAAGAATTTACTGATTCGCACCAAGTCATCAGCTCTCTAAAAAATTCCTATTTGGGAAGGTAAGTCTTCGTCAAAATTGTTTTACATGTATTAAATTTAGAACTAATCATAACACGTCAAAAGTTATTGTCAATTACTTTTCCAATAAAAATGAAAAACTATCAAATACGAACATAAAATATTGAATTTATTGTGAACGTTCGTGTTTTACCGTTGAAACTACAGAAAAGATAAGTTTTAAAAAATAGATAGAGTAATTAGCCTAAGTCGTCTAACGCGAAGAAATAGAAGATACAGTGTTATAGTGGACTTATACTATTCACAAGAAGGAGTGTTTTACATGAAAACATTAGAATCTCTTGAACAATTTGAGCAACTAAAAAATGAAGAACGTATCCTATTCTTATTTACTGCCGACTGGTGTCCTGATTGCAGAGTAATTGAACCGTTTCTACCGACATTAGAAACAGAGTTCTCAGAGTTTGAATTCATCTCGGTGGATCGTGATAAGTTTATTGACTTATGCAGCGAACTTGATATTTTTGGAATCCCTAGTTTTATCTCTTTTAGTAAAGGACGAGAGACTGGACGATTCGTAAGTAAAAATCGAAAAACAAAAGAAGAAATAGAAGAATTTATCAACAATCTGTAAAAGCTTAGGAAACAAATAGAAAATGCATGAGGGATTTTCCTTCATGCATTTTCTTCTTATTTACTACGTCAAAAGTAAATTGTTCGTTGCTTCTAGTGAATCACGCGAGATCATCTAGTTCTTTCAAAAGAATTTTAGCACCTTCAGGACTAATGAATAACCCATTGGACAATTCCTTGTTTTCGTTCAACACTTCGCCAGTGATGAAACACGCTCTGTTCACCTGATACTTTCTTAAAATAATTCGATCATCTTCGGCAAATATTTCAATTGGATCCCCTTTGTCTATCAGCAAAGACTTTCTAAGTTCTTTCGGAATTACGATACGGCCGAGATGGTCAACCTTTCGAACAATACCTAAAGACTTCATGGCGTCCTCCTTGAAAAAAGTAGTTGTTAATTCCTATTATACACAATTTTTTACTATCTACAATTTGAAAGTATGTAATCTACTGAACTATTTGATAATTACTCTATACAATTAGTTTATTAATGTTATAATACTCAATAAATCAACTTTCAAATTGCTATCCAAACAATTTCATATTACTTATCAAGAGAAGCTAAGGGATTTGGCCTGATGACGCTTCAGCAACCTCTGTACATACAGGAAGGTGCTACCTCCAACAAGATTTTTTTCTTGAGAGATAAGGAAAGTGTATAAATACCCTCATTTTCTTATCTACAAGAGAAGGGGTATTTTTTATTGTAAAAGACTAAATAAACGAAAAGCCAAGGGGGAAAAAACATGCCGATTAATATACCAAAACATTTACCAGTAGGAGAATTACTTAAAGAAGAGAAGATTTTCGTAATGGATGAAGAACGAGCGGGGTCACAAGATATACGTCCAATGAATATATTGATTTTAAATTTAATGCCTGAAAAAGAAAAAACGGAATTACAATTGTTGCGTTTACTTGGAAATACACCGTTACAAATAAATGTAACCTTTTTGAACACCGCAACTTATGTTTCAAAGAATGTTAGTCAAACGCATTTGGAGACATTTTACACTACATTTGAACACGTTAAGAACCGTCGATTTGATGGAATGATCATTACAGGGGCACCGATTGAACTTATGCCTTTTGAGGATGTCGTGTATTGGAAAGAGTTTGTAGAAATTATGGAATGGACGAAGACAAACGTAACGTCTGTTTTGCACATTTGCTGGGGCGCGCAGGCAGCACTTTATCATCATTATGGAATCGATAAATTTGAATTAGAGAAAAAGTGTTCAGGGGTATTCTCACATGAAATTACTGATCCAACTGTCAACTTGGCAAGAGGATTTAATGATGAGTTTGTTGCACCGCATTCTCGGAATACATCTGTATCTCTTGAAGAAATCAAAAATCATCCTGACTTACTCCTACTGTCTTCATCGGCTGAAGCGGGTGCATTCATCATATTATCAAAGGATGAGAGACATATCATGGTGACGGGTCATTTAGAATATGATGCCTGTACATTAGCCGATGAATATGCACGAGATGTACAAAAAGGTCTGGATATTGATGTGCCGGCAAACTATTTCCCGGACAATGATCCGACGAAAAAGCCGAAAAACACATGGCGTTCACATACTCATCTGCTATTTTCTAACTGGTTAAATTACTATGTGTACCAAGAAACACCATATGTTTGGAATTAAAGGGTACGTATTGCGTGAAAATATAAAATACCACTGTTGATTAACTATAATATGTATAATTCATTCATTTAAAATCGAGGTAGGCGATAGCACAAAGCATGCGGCTTTTGATAATGAGATATAGTGGCGATCGCAATTGGATGGAGTGCCGTGGACTTTTATTGTCTTGCGGCTTGCGCTTCCAGACGATACGCTTTTTGGAGGGGACGCGGCGGACTCCCAAGCGCTGCGGGTTACGCCTGTCGTCCTTGATCCTCCCGGAGTCGATCGTCTGTAAGCGCCAAGCCGAACTTAGTGTGTAACACAGTTTGATCATTCTTTGTATGTGGGGAAACCACGTAGAATTGTCTGATACAATCTGACTGTTTTTGAAGTTAAAAAGCAGCGAAGTGTTGCTAGCTACTATGACTGTTTCGATGAACTGAGTGGAATAAGAAATGACTCTATACGCATTCGTCAGCCAATCCGAAGCTTTACCTACAATATTTAGGAAGCGTAATTTGCCATACTTCATTTCTGGACGAACACAGACTGTCTTCCTGACAAAAACTCCAGGATTCTCCCGGAAGAACCGGCGACTCCTGGAGGATCAGGGAAAGCCGTGGCGAAGGACGGCTTTTGCGAGTGAAGCGCAGCGAGAAGGAGCACATCTTTGCATTTGACAGGTGTAATCGCCAACGCACTTCTGGCGAGTCCACCGCGCCCCCTCAGGAAAGTGTCCGGTTCTGTAGGGAGAATCCTAGCACGTACACTCCTTTTCCACACTGCGAAGGAAGAATCACTTACCCCACTCCAACTTCTGGACGTACACCATACAATTACTTGTCAAAAGCATCTCATTTTCAAAACAGAACAGTTCCTTCTTGGGATAATCAACAAGTTGGATAAAATAATGTATAAATTCCTCTATAGTTCCACATACTCCAGTCAACGGAGGTGCCTGTTGTGAACATAGATGAGTTCTTTGAATTGGCTTTTTGGGAAATGACGTTGCGGACGTTTCTTTCTTTTCTAGTATTGATGATTCTGGCTCGTTTTATGGGTAAAAAACAAGTATCTCAACTAACTTTCTTTCATTATGTGACAGGTATTACGATTGGCTCGATTGCAGCAAATTTAGCGGGGGAGTCTGAAACACCTTTTCTTAATGGATTATATGGAATGATTTTATGGGCGCTATTAACTATTCTTGCGAATTTTTTGTCATTCAAATCAGTGAAATTACGTGTTGCATTAGATGATCAACCGGTTATTGTGATTCAGAATGGGAAGATTATCGAAGGATCATTACGAAAATTACGATTAAATTTCAATGAGTTAAACATGATGCTACGCGAACAAGCTATATTTTCCATGAAAGATGTGAATTACGCGATATTTGAAACGAACGGAAATTTAAGCGTGTTGCTGAAATCTGCAGAACAACCCGCAACAAAAAAAGATGTGAAAGCTGCATCTCCAACGCCTAAGTTTATTCCGACTGAAATAATCACAGACGGTAAAGTGGAAGAAAAGAATATGCGTGAACTGAATTTAACCGACACTTGGCTGACGCAGCAATTGGAACAACAAGGAATCGGCAAGCCCGAACACGTGCTGTATGCTGAAATTCAGACCGATGGCAGTTTATATATTAATGCCTTGAAGAAAGTATAAGTGAAACACTCTGAATGATGTTCAGGGTGTTTCACTTTTTTATAAGATTTCCCACTGACGATCAGTAGCAATAGTTGCTAGTTTAGCGTCAGGTCTAACAGCGACGGGGTGACCGACATTTTCTAGAACAGGCAAATCTGCAATACTATCTCCGTATGCAAAACTATTCGCCCAATCAATCGACTCATTTTGTAACGCTTTTTCTACCTGTTCGTTTTTACGATGTCCTTGGATATGTATAAATGGCAGATCGAGTGCAATGTGATCCCCGCGTGATGGTATATCCGTTCCGATGACGTGGTCAAATGGTAAGTGATGAGTGACAGCATGTAAAAATGGGGTATAGGCTCCCGAAACTAATAACACCCGATAGCCATCTGCACGATGTTCAGCTAATCTGGCTACAACTTCCTCATTGAAGTCATTCTTCATCTCATCATGCATTTCTTCGAAGTAGCGCTGAAGTTGTGGAAGTGTCAATGGTGACAATGCACGCAAATACAATTGCATGGAGCGTTCTTTCATTTCCGATTCGGGCAATATATTTAATTTGTATCGAATATAAAGTGGTAAAATCGATCGGTAGAATTTCCCGTAGTACCGCTTATACGTAGGATGCTTTTTTAGATGATCCATTAATAATGAAAAAGTTTCTTTCGTATACAGAGTTCCATCAAAATCAAAAATAGCAACTTTCATGTAAACACTCCTCACTTTGTCTACCTACAGTATACAAATATAATGAAGGGAAAAGCAAAAAAGCAGACGGAATAGTTCTCCGTCTGCTCAGCGTATCGACTTATTGAAGAGGATTAGGCATGCCTGGCTGTCCTACAGGTGCAAATGATTGAAGTAACATGTTCATATCCTGATCTTTTAACTGTGGGATTTGGTAATATTGATGTTTGTTTTGGTATATTGCCAATTCATAAGCCATTTCAATGCAGTTCGGAACAGAATCAGCAACTACTCGACGAACAACAGGATTACAAATTTCTAGAGCAGCAGCTGTTTTTCCTGTAGATCCTTCTTTGACTGCGCCAAGTAAAAAGCCTGAAATGATTTCATCTGTAATTTCTCCAGTAGATTGAATAGGCTTAGTTGGAGGCTTTTCTTTCATGCCGTAAATAAAATCGCTATTTGCTTTCATTTGATAGCGTTGCGTTGGATGTGAAGGGTCTTTTCCTGTTTTGAAGCATTCCACCGTTATATTGTACTCGTCCAGCATAAAGCGATACTGTCGATCCAATATATCTAGTAGCTCCGGATCTTGAACGTGTGGACGTAAAATCATCGATTGATTCAGCGCTCCTACGGTTGCACTTAGAACTTCATGCATGTCAAACAGCTCGTGACCACCATGGTTTAGTGATGGGGGAATCATACCACCTTGCATGTGTTGAGATGTTTCGAATTGATTAGTCAATTACTTATCCTCCTTCAAATAGTCATTTCCATCAGTTGTAGTATGTGAAGGCAAATGGGATTTATGCATAGTGTGCTTCATTCACTCATATCTTAGTATGAGAACAATGGAAAGGTCGTGGAGTACTGTGCAAATACATGTAGTTCAAAGAGGACAAAGCTTATATGAAATCGGCCAAATTTATGGTGTGCCATATCAACAAATTATGTCAGCTAATGAATTAGAAACAGACAGGTTAGCTGTTGGACAAGCCTTGGTCATACCTATTATTGGCTCTTATTATTGGGTAAGACCTGGAGATAGCTTATATAAAATAGCGGCAATTCACAGCCAATCGGTCGAGCGCCTTGCAGAAATCAATGGAATAGATCCGAGGGCAGTTTTGTATATTGGACAACGTATTTATATCCCCGAACCATCTAAAACCCCACTCGACTCATTACTGTACGTGGAACCTCGAAATCCTGTGAGTGCAGATATGTTAATAGAAGTTAGAAAGCGCGTAGAAGATCTGACCTATTTAGCGATATTTAGTTATGAAGTGCAACGTGATGGTTCGTTAAAAGCACCATCTCTAGCTGATATGCCGACGATAGCCAAAAATGCAGGAGTAATAAATATGCTCGTATTAACCAACCTAGAAGAATACACATTCAGTGCAGAATTGGCACATGTAATTTTTACGGATCAAACTATTCAAAACCGGATGATTGAACAAGCGATAACTATAGCAAAACAGATAGGATACGATGATATCCATTTTGATTTTGAACTATTATTCCCTGAAGATCGTGAGTTATACAATCAATTATTAAGAAATGCACGTAAACAAATTCATAGTGCTGGATTAACGTTATCGTCTGCACTGGCACCTAAAGCGTCAGATGTTATGACAGGAATTTATGGCGCTCACGACTACAAAACACATGGCGAGATTGTTGATTTTGTCGTATTAATGACTTATGAGTGGGGATACACGTATAGTGCTCCACAAGCAGTCAGTCCAATCGGTCCCGTCACAAAAGTCGTTGAATATGCGGTAAGTGAAATTCCTGTAGATAAAATCTTTCTAGGACAAAACTTATACGGATACGATTGGTCAGCTCCATTTGGTCAAAGCCAAGCTGCTACTGCGTTAAGTCCAAAAGCAGCAACGACTTTGGCGATTACAGAAGGTGTGTCCATTGATTATAGTGAAGTGGCTCAGGCTCCGCACTTTACGTATTATGACGCTCAAGGAACTGAACATGAAGTTTGGTTTGAAGACGCTCGAAGTATTAATAAGAAGTTTGAGTTGCTGAAAAAGTTTAAGTTACGTGGCATTATGTATTGGAAACTCGGATTAGCTTTTCCGCAAAACTGGTTGCTACTAGAAGATCAATTCATTATTAGAAAACGATGAAAAACAGAGCCTTTCCTAAATAAAGGAAAGGCTCTGCGTGTACTTTTTTATTCGTTAGTTAGTGCTTTAATAGCGTTTTGGAAAAGATCCATATCTGGATTTACGAGTAAAGCAGGTAGGAAAGCAAATGTCATGATTAGTAGTAGGTTAGCTCCTAAAATAGAGCGGAATGTAGTGGGTTTCTTTTTCATGGTGCTTCGCCTCTTTCTTTTCGTATTATTTCTCACGCTCTTGCGAAAGCCCATTATCATTAGCTTCACATAGATTGATCGAATAGATTAATAATACTCTATATTCAGTTAATTGTAAAGTGAAACGTTAAAGAAAGTACATAAAATAGACACAAAAATTAAAGCATTCAGATGAAGTTAGAAAAAAATCTTGTAACTTGCTAGGTTTTCAGTAATAATATTGAAATACACAGGAATATTTCGAACTATTACAAATTCAATTTATTCAGTAGAATTCGTCCGTGAGTAAGAGTAGACGTACATCAGTAGAGAATACCGTAAGGATAACTTCTCCTGAGTAAAGTGAGCGACTCGTCGGTCGTCAGTTTTTAACTACCAACAAGGAAAGGGATGGTCGCAAATGACAAAGATTGATGAGGTTGAATTTAACAATCGTAAACGAGCAAATGATTATGTTCATGAAGTATATGATTTAGTAAAGAAACGAAATCCAGATGAAAAGGAATTTTTACAAGCTACTAGAGAAATCTTTGATTCCCTTCGTCCAGTCTTTGCTAAGCATCCCGAATTTATTTACAATGGAATTTTGGAACGTATTACAGAACCGGAACGTATCATTTCATTCCGTGTAGCGTGGGAAGATGATCAAGGGAAAGTCCATGTGAATAGAGGCTACCGAGTTCAGTTTAATAGTGATCTTGGACCGTACAAAGGTGGACTTCGTTTCCATCCATCAGTTAATAATAGTATTATGAAATTTTTAGCCTTTGAACAAATTTTCAAAAATGCGCTTACAGGTCAACCAATCGGTGCAGGTAAAGGTGGATCGGATTTTGATCCTAAAGGAAAGTCGGATCGTGAAATTATGCGCTTCACACAAAGCTTTATGACTGAGTTGAGCAGACATATTGGTCCTGATATTGATGTGCCAGCCGGAGATATCGGTGTAGGTAAACGTGAAATCGGTTATTTATTCGGTCAATACAATCGTATTAAAGGTGGCTATGAAGCAGGAATTCTTACTGGAAAAAATCCTGATCATGGCGGTAGTCTCGGACGTAAAGAGGCTACGGGATACGGTACAGTCTATTTCGTAGATGAAATGCTTAAAGAGAATAACTTGACGTTGGAAGGTCAAACAATGGTTGTCTCTGGGTCAGGGAATGTCTCCACTTACGCAATGGAAAAAGCAATGCAACTTGGCGCAAAAGTAGTGGCGTGTAGTGACTCTGATGGCTATATTTATGATAAAGATGGAATTGATTTAGAGCTCGTTAAAGAGCTGAAAGAATTTGGAAATAAACGTATTTGGGAATATACAAAAGAACGTGCCCATGCTGAATATCATGCAGACTGTAGTGCTATTTGGTCTATTCCTTGTGATATTGCACTCCCATGTGCAACACAAAATGAAATCGATGAAATAGCTGCACACATGCTTATTGCGAACGGCGTAAAAGCTGTAGGTGAAGGGGCGAATATGCCTTGTACAATTGAAGCAATTGAAATCTTCCAAGAACATAATATTTTATTTGCTCCGGCTAAAGCAGCGAATGCTGGTGGAGTTGCGGTCTCAGCTATGGAAATGTCACAAAATAGCCAAAGATTATCTTGGACTGAGGAACAAGTAGATAAGCATTTGAAAGAAGTAATGAAGAATATTTATAACGACTGCAAAATGGCAGCTGATCAATACGGTAAACCGGGTAACTTAGTCATGGGAGCTAACGTAGCGGGCTTTCTGCGCGTAGCGGATGCGATGGTTGCACATGGTATTAGATAAATAATTAGAAAAAGACACATTATGTAAAAAAATGTGTCTTTTTTTATTGTATTTTGAGTGATTTATGATATTATAAAAATACATTAAGTTGAATTTATATACATTCACTTATATGAAAGGGGATTTACCCATGGAAAAACAGAAAGTAGTTTTAGCATACTCAGGCGGATTAGACACATCAGTTGCGATTCAGTGGTTGACGGATCAAGGATATAGCGTAGTAGCTGTTTGTTTGGATGTTGGAGAAGGTAAAGATCTTGATTTTATCAAAGAAAAAGCTCTCCAAGTAGGCGCAGTTAGTAGCTATGTCATTGATGCAAGAGAAGAATTCGCACAAGACTTTGTTCTTCTTTCATTGCAAGCACAAACATATTATGAAAATAAATATCCTCTCGTTTCTGCACTTTCACGGCCACTGATTTCTAAAAAATTAGTGGAGATTGCACATAAAGAAAAGGCGACAGCAGTTGCACACGGTTGTACAGGAAAAGGGAATGACCAAGTTCGATTTGAGGTGGCAATAAAATCGCTTGATCCAACGCTCGAGGTAGTAGCGCCTGTTCGTTCATGGAGCTGGTCGCGTGAAGAGGAAATTCATTATGCACAAGAACATAATATTCCAATTCCTATTGACTTAGACAATCCGTATTCAGTGGATCAAAACCTTTGGGGACGCGCAAATGAATGTGGGATTTTAGAAGATCCTTTGGCTACACCACCAGAAGAAGCATTTGGTTTAACGGTTTCCATTGAAAATGCTCCTGATACAGCGGACATAATTGAAATCGATTTTGAGCAAGGTGTGCCAGTTAGTATAAATGGAACAAAGTATTTACTAAGTGATTTGATAACAGAGCTAAATTTAATCGCAGGCAAACATGGTGTTGGTCGGATTGATCATGTAGAGAATCGATTAGTTGGAATTAAATCCCGTGAGGTGTATGAAGCTCCAGGTGCCATCACGTTATTGAAAGCACATAAAGAATTGGAAGATTTAACACTGGTTAAGGAACTAGCTCATTTTAAACCGGTCATTTCACAGAAGTTAGGTGAATTAATTTATAATGGCTTATGGTTTTCACCTTTACGTGATGCACTTGAAGCATTTATTAAACAAACGCAACAATATGTCAATGGTACAGTACGTGTAAAACTGTTTAAAGGACATGCGATTGTTGAAGGACGTACATCCCCCAATTCGCTGTATGATGAAAAGTTAGCAACATACACATCAGATGATTCTTTTGATCAATCTGCAGCAGTTGGATTTATTAAATTATGGGGATTGCCAACTGAAGTGCATAGCATGATCAATAAAAAGCAAATTGTTAAGAAAAATTAAAATGTCTACAGTAGAAAGTAGCGAGGCTTTAGGGCTTCGCTATTTTTTTGCAACTAATCTTCATTCGTTTCCGTCTTACTGTAAAAAGGAGGAAATATATGAAAAAGGGGAAATTCATCGTAGTTGCATGTTTGCTAATAATAGGAATGGGATTGTTTTGGTTTATCCCGGGTGAACGAATAAAAAAAGCGCAACAAGCAAAAGCGGAAGGAAAATATGAATATGCACTAATTCTTGGAGCAAAAGTGAATGGAGAAAATCCGTCATTATCTTTACAATATCGTTTAGATGAAGCGATAACGTATGCAAATCGCTATCCACATGTGAAGTTCGTGCTGTCAGGAGGGCAAGGGCCTGATGAAGATACTAGTGAAGCGGAAGTGATGTATTACTATTTGATAAGACATGGTATTGCAGAACAACAACTGATTATAGAAGATCAGTCTACCTCTACTTATGAGAATTTACAGTATTCACAACATCTATTACCGGACGTAGAAGGCGTCACAATTATTAGCAGTGATTATCATTTAGCTAGAGCAAGATTTTTAGCTAGACAACTTGGATGGGATTCTGATGTAGTAGCTGCAAAGACGCCCGATATGGTGAAAGCGAAAGTAGTTATTCGCGAGCGTTTGGCTTTATTTAAAACTTGGGTAGTTCGAAAATGATATAGAACGATTTTATGCGCTCATAAAAAATCTACATAAAAAAGTGACGAAACAATAAGTCTCGTCACTTTTCTTTATTTCATTAAAGAAGAAATTTTATGAAATTCAGGAATGCCTTCTGTAAATGTTGCTAAATAGTTAAAACCAATGGACTGATATAATTCAAGTGATTCCTTAAACTCATGCGCGATCTCCATTGTACGATGTGCGTCAGATCCCAAAGTAATAATTTCGCCGCCGCATTGTTTATACAACCGAAGAATATCTTCACTAGGCATATTATGAGGCAATCCATAACGAGTACCTGAAGTGTTGAGCTCAATACCTTTGCCTTCTGGTATAATGATATGAAAGATCTTTTCTAAATAATCGTGAAATTGGTTTGTTGGTGGCTGATCTGTATATCGCTTGATCAAGTCTGTATGCCCCAACACGTTATATCGTTTGTAACGTTCGATACAATAGAGTAATTCTTTATAATATGTTTCAAAAGCTTCATCTACTGTACGATCCGCAAATAATTCACGATAGTGCAACGATTTATTTTCAACGGTATGTAATGAACAGATGACAAAATCAAAACTATGCTCGTCCATCAATTCTTCATAGAGATGTAATAGATCAGGCTGAAGGCCAATCTCCACTCCTTTTTTTATCGTTAGCTGTCCTTTGAATTGTTCGTTAAGTTGCTGAACCTTTTTTGCGTATTCTAATTTATCGAAGTCAAAGTGAATCGTTTCGTCGGGATATTCATAATCTACGTGGTCAGTGAAACAAATTTCAGTTAATCCTTTAGCGATAGAAGCTTTCGCCATCTCTTCCATTGGAATCTCGCAATCGGCAGAAAATGCACTGTGCATATGATAATCAAACATAGTCTCAAGTCTCCTTTTCTATAGTACATATTGTAGCAGATGAATCATGTGATATACAGTTGACAACGCACAATTTAATTAGTATAGTTATAAATAACTTTAGCGTGGTAAAGCGATGAAGTATTCGGATAGAACGGAAGGCGGTTGGAAGTTTTATGTATTCTGAAATTCTTGCAAATGAATATGAAAAGCACGAAAAAATTATTGAAACTTTAAGTAAACGATTTACTACATATGGCTATAAACGGATTAAAACATCCGCATTTGAGCAATACGATTTATATTCGAATGTACGCACGTCGATTAATCAAAATGAAATGATTAAAGTAATTGATTATACAGGAGAAGTTTTGGTTTTACGTCCTGATGTTACGATTCCACTCACTCAACAATTGGTTCAGTTGAATGGCAATTTACCAGACGAAATGCGTTATTATTACGTACAGGAAGTATTCCGGCAAACCTTCCAAGAGAACGAAAGAATCGGAAAAACACAAGCGGGCGTAGAGTTTTATTGCGAAAGTTCACCACAAGCAGATGCAGAAACAATTATGCTTGCATGTCATGCATTACGTGACGTTGGTTTCTCGGATGTGAAAATCGAAATAGGGTTCGCAGGATTTTTTACGGAATTGATTGCAAATTTACAGTTAACAGCAGAGCAGACTGCCGAGTTAAAGACGTTGATTCAAGCGAAGAATGTTGTAGAAATCGGACCATTCCTCAATCAATTACCAATCGACCCAGCGGTAAAGGAAGTATTGGAACAACTGCCATTATTATATGGGGCGCCGGAAATGGTTTTTGAAAGGCTGGATAATTTACAAGTTAGCAAATCAGCACAAAGTGCGATCGATTATTTACAACAAACATATGAAATTGTTGAATTATATGGATTGAAAAAACATATCGTAATTGATTTAGGATTAATCAATCATATGGGCTATTATTCCGGTATTATTTTTCAAGGATATGTTGAGAACTTTGGGAAACCGGTATTGATGGGCGGTCGTTACGATTCATTAAGTGAAGAATTCGGTGTGAAGCTGCCGGCAATTGGCTTTGCCTGTGAAATTGAATCGTTAGTAAAAGCTGCCGCTCAGAAAGAATTGAAAGAACGTTACAGTTTGGATTTGACTGTATTTTACGAAGAAAGCCGAATGAAATATGCGATTGATATTACCAATGAATTAAGAGAGCGTGACTATCGTGTTGTGTCGAGACCACTAAAAGGCCCGGCCGCTGCAATAGACAGTCACTATACGATTCAGTTAGTAGCAGGACGCAATGTTCTCTTAGATGCAGAAGAAACGAAAGAGTTCGAGGATTTTAAACAATTACTGGAATGTATTATAAGCAAGAAAGGGGTACCGGAATGGATTATTTAACTGTTGCCATGGCGAAAGGACGTACAGCCGAACGAGCAATGAAGTTTTTGGAGAAATCTGATGTTCGATTTTCTGAATGGACAGATGATAGTCGAAAACTTGTCATTTTTGATGATAAAAAAACGATAAAGCTCATTTTTGTGAAGGCTGTGGATGTTCCAGTTTATGTAGAAAAAGGAGCGGCCGATGTGGGGATTGTCGGTAAAGACGTTATGATGGAGGATCCTCGTGATGTTTATGAGTTATTGGATTTAGGTATCGGAAAATGCCAACTTGCAGTAGCGGGTTTTCCTGATACACCGGTAAATAATATTCCATTCCTGACAGTGGCTTCTAAATATCCCCTGGTGGCTAAAGAGTATTTTGATAAAAAAGGTATTCGTACAGATATGATTAAGCTGAATGGATCTATTGAGTTAGCACCTTTAATCGGCATGTCTGATGTAATTGTCGATATCGTTGAAACAGGTACGACTTTAAAAGAGAATGGTTTAGTAGTATTAGAAGAAATGGCTGATGTAAGTGCGCGTTTAATTGTTAATAAAGCAAGTTACGCTACAAAAACAGAATGCATTCAACAGTTCATTAAAGATATGAAGGAAGGACTAGAGGTGCGCTCATGAAAATAATACAAGGTGTCCAATTTTCGGAAGAATTATTGCGTCGGGATGATTCAAGTGAACGAGATTTTGAATTTGACCGTACTGTTCTCTCAATTATTGATACAGTTCGCGCGCAAGGAGATCAAGCAGTACTAGAGTATACTTCGCGCTTTGATGGAGTCACTTTGGATGAATTGCTCGTGAGTGAGGAAGAAATTGACGAAGCAGAGCAATTAGTGACGGAAGACTTTTATCGTGCTTTACGAGCAGCGAAACAACGAATTTCCACATATCATGAAGCGCAGAAAGAACAATCTTGGTTTCTTAATCCAAATGAAGGAATTATGCTTGGTCAGAAAGTTACACCGATTGATAGTGTCGGAATTTATGTGCCAGGCGGAAAAGCTGCTTATCCGTCTACTGTGCTGATGAATGCGTTACCTGCAAAAATTGCAGGGGTTGGAAAAATTTCGATGGTTACTCCCCCGCAAAAAGATGGCAAAATAAATCCGCACGTATTAGTTGCAGCAAAAGAAGCGGGTGTTGACCGAATTTATAAAGTCGGTGGCGCACAAGCAATTGCGGCGCTAGCGTACGGTACAGAAACTATTGAACGTGTAGTCAAAATTACAGGACCGGGTAATGCGTACGTAGCCCGTGCAAAAAAATGGGTATTCGGCGATGTAGCGATTGATATGATTGCAGGGCCAAGTGAAATTTGTGTCGTGGCAGATGCGAACACAAATGTAGTGTACGCAGCTGCAGATTTATTGTCTCAAGCGGAACATGATGAACGGGCTGCTTCAGTTTGTGTGACAACGTGCAAAATATTTGCTGAAGAATTAGCGAAAGAGATCGTACGGCAATTAGCTCGGCTTGATCGTAAAGAGATTGCCTCACAAGCGATTGAACAATTCGGTCGTATTATTGTGGTCGAAACATTACAAGAGGCATTTGATATTGTGAATCGCTTAGCTCCTGAACATTTAGAGCTGATGATTGATCGTCCGATGGAACATTTAGCTTCTATCCGCAACGCAGGGGCGATATTCCTTGGTCAACATGCGCCAGAAGCGCTTGGCGATTATATGGCTGGACCAAATCATACATTACCAACGAGCGGAACAGCTGCATTTTCATCTCCACTAGGCGTCTATGACTTTATGAAAAAGTCGAGTGTAATCTATTATTCTGAAAGCGCTCTGGCAGAAGTAGCAGATGATGTCATTGTTCTCGCTGATTCAGAACAATTAACAGGACACGCAAATTCGATTAAAGTACGAAAGGCAGGATGCTAAATGCGCAAACAATCTATTTCTCGTAAAACAGGTGAGACTGATATTCAAATGGAATTTTCATTGGATGGATCAGGAAAAACAGATATTCAAACAGGAATTGGATTTTTCGATCATATGCTGACAGCTTTTGCAAAACATGGACGTTTTGACTTAACGGTAGCATGTGATGGCGATATTGAAGTCGATCAACATCATTCAGTGGAGGATATCGGAATTGTTTTAGGTCAAGCGTTCAATAAATGTATTGGCACAAAAGAAGGGATCGAACGCTTTGCACTTGTGTCTACACCAATGGACGAAGCATTATCTACAGCATCTATTGATATAAGTGGTCGCTCATTTCTCGTATTTAATGTGAATGGAATGAAAGATAAAGTAGGCGATTTTGATTCGGAGTTAGTAGAAGAATTTTTCTTGGCTTTTACGAATAATGCGAAAATCACGCTGCATATTAATTTGAACTATGGTAAAAACACACATCATATTATTGAATCGGTCTTTAAAAGCTTCGGTCGGGCATTGCGCATAGCAAGCACGATCAATCCAGATATTAAAGGAGTACCTTCGACTAAAGGTACTTTATAAAAAGAACATCTACTAGGAGGACTTATTGATGATTTTATTCCCAGCAATTGATATTAGAGGTGGCAAATGTGTACGTCTTATTCAAGGTGATTACGCTCAAGAAATCGTTTATAATGACTCGCCGATAGCTATGGCACAAGAGTGGCAACGTCAAGGGGCTGAATATATTCATGTAGTAGACTTAGATGGCGCGAAAACAGGAGATTCCGCGAATAAATTGGCGATAGAAGCGATTGCAAAAGCAGTCACAATTCCTGTGCAAGTAGGGGGCGGCATTCGTTCTATGGAAATTGTGGATTCTCATATTAAAAATGGGGTAGCGCGTGTAATTATCGGTACTGCTGCTATACAGGATCCTGAGTTCTTAAAACAAGCAGTTGAAAAATATGGTGATCAAATCGCCGTTTCTATTGATGCGCGGAATGGCTTAGTCGCTACTGACGGATGGACAGAAACAAGTGATGTAAAAGCAGTAGATTTACTGCAAAATTTAGCTGAAATTGGTGTGAAAACAGTTGTCTACACTGACATCATGAAAGACGGAATGTTGCAAGGACCGAACTTCGAAGAATTGCAATTGATGAATGAAGCTTCTTCTATAGATATTATTGCATCAGGTGGTGTATCGACAGAATTAGATATTAAGACACTCGCTTCTAGAGATATGTATGGTGCAATTATTGGAAAAGCATTGTACGAAGGTAAGTTATCTTTAGAAAAACTATTGGGGGACGACAGTCATGTCAAAAACTAAAAAAATTATTCCATGCTTGGATGTAGACAATCGTAAAGTAGTGAAAGGAAAGAAGTTTTTAGACGTTCAAGAAGTAGCAGATCCCCTAACATTGGCCAAAAAGTATGTAGCAGACGGAGCAGACGAACTCGTATTTTACGATATTTCTGCATCTACGAAAAACCGTGGAATGTTTTTAGATTTGATAGAGGAAATCGCAAAAGAAGTTCCTGTTCCTTTCATCGTAGGCGGAGGTATACGTACATTACAAGACGTGGATAAAGTTTTTGCTATTGGAGGTAATAAAATTTCCATTAATAGCGCTGCTTTAAAAAATCCTGAACTCATTAAAGAAGTATCCGATAAATATGGTTCAGCACGCGTTATGCTTTCAATGGATGTGCGTCAAGAAGGTGAAGGGAAATGGTCTGTCTATGCAAAAGGCGGCATGGAGCCGACAGGTATTGATGCGATAGAATGGGCAAAGAAGATGCAAGAACTTGGCGCAGGTGAATTAGTAGTCAATAGTGTTGATGAAGACGGTGTGAAAGATGGCTATAATATTGCATTGAATCGTGCAATGGCTGATGCAGTCAATATTCCGATCATCGCAAGTGGTGGCGCCGGAAAACCTGAGCATTTTAAAGAAGTATTGACTGAAGGAAAAGCAGATGCCGCACTAGCAGCTTCTGTATTCCACTTCAATGAAATCAATATTAGAGACTTGAAAAATTACTTAGCAGAAGAAAATATTGCAGTTAGGACTGACTAATATGACACTAGATATCAATACACTTAAATTCGATGATAAAGGGCTTCTTCCAGCGATTGTACAAGACGATCGTACCGGTGAAGTACTGATGCTAGCTTATATGAATAAAGAATCAATCGAAAAAACAATAGAAACGAACGAGACTTGGTTTTATAGCCGTTCTAGACAAGAATTATGGAATAAAGGGGCAACTTCAGGCAATCGTCAACAAGTGAAGCGCATTTCACTTGATTGTGACCAAGACACATTGCTCATTCAAGTGACTCCACAAGGGCCTGCATGTCATACAGGCGAAAAAACATGCTTCTTCAAGACCGTCACGGAAACAGAAGAATCATTACGTGAAGTGGTTTACGAAGTGATCGATGAAATTGCGGATCGTAAAGCGAACCCACTAGAAGGATCATATACAACTTATTTATTCAACGAAGGAATCGATAAAGTATTAAAGAAAGTCGGCGAAGAAACAACAGAAGTCGTCATTGGAGCGAAAAATGCGGATAAAGAAGAAGTATCCAATGAAATTGCTGATTTGATTTACCATACACTTGTTTTAATGAATATTCTTGATGTAGATTTGACTGATGTCCAAAGTGTATTACGCGAAAGACGACCGAAAAAGGAAGTGCTACGCAATGAGTAGATTTCTGAGCACAGTTGCTCTTCGGACAGAACCTTATGTTCCTGGTGAGCAGTTGAATCAGCCAGATATCATCAAACTAAATACGAATGAAAATCCATATCCTCCAAGCCCAAAAGTTCTGGAAGCAATTCACGGGGCGTTAGATGAGAATACACTGCAACTTTATCCATCGCCGACAGTTGATCCGTTACGACAGGCGATTGCAAATACATATAGTTTGACGAAAGAGCATGTATTTGTAGGGAATGGTTCAGATGAAGTGCTAGCATTTGCATTTATGGCTTTTTTCGAACCAGGAAAAACAATTAAGTTTCCTGAAATCAGCTATAGTTTTTACCCTGTTTATTCGAAGATTTTTAATATTTCCTATGAACAAGTTCCAATGAACGATAATTTTACACTGGCTAAAGAACAATTTTTTAATTCGGAAGGGGGCGTAATCTTACCGAATCCGAATGCACCAACGAGTATTTATGAAGAACTTAGTGGAATTGAAGAAATCTTACAGCAAAATCCTGATCAAATCGTTATAATTGACGAAGCATACATTGATTTTGCCGGTCCGTCCGCGATGAAGCTGATTGATCGTTACGACAATTTATTAGTCATTCAAACAACTTCAAAATCTCGTGCACTTGCTGGATTGCGTGTAGGGTTTGCGCTCGGTCAACCTGCATTAATTGACGGACTCACACGTATAAAAGACTCATTTAACTCGTATACGATCGATCGTCTGGCAATGGCGGGTGCGACGGCTGCGTTTGAAGATCATGCGTATTTCTCTGAGAGTACGAAGAAAATCATACGCACACGGGAGTATACAGTAGAAAGATTAAAAGAGTTAGAATTCAATGTGCTGCCATCTGATGCAAACTTTGTATTTGCCAAGCCTCGTACACAGGATGCTAAAGTAGTTTATGAACAGTTGAAAGCTCGCGGAATTCTGGTCAGACACTTTGATTCTGCATTAATTAAAGATTATTTGCGCATTACAATAGGCACTGATGAACAAATGGAAACATTGTTTACCGTACTCAAGCAATTGCATAAATGAATAAAAGTATAAAAAAACCATTCACTGTTGAATGGTTTTTTATTTTTCTATTTATCAATAATATGACAGAAATAGCAGTTAAATAAACACTTCAGACAACTATCGTCGATATTACAGAAGTTTAAGTAAGCAAGATTCTATTTTTTAAAAATACCTATTGTATTTTTATACATAGTGACTTATAATAATAAAAAGAAGTTCGATTGGAGAGATAAAATTTATGAAAACAAAAAATATAATTATCATTGGTGCAGCAGGACGAGATTTCCACAACTTTAATACATATTATCGTAATAAAGAAGAATATAATGTAGTTGCCTTTACAGCAACACAAATCCCGGATATTGATGGACGTAAATATCCGGCTGAACTTGCGGGTGAATTATATCCTGAAGGTATTCCGATTTTTTCGCAAGAGCAATTGCCAGAGTTAATTAAAGAACTAAAAGTAGATGAATGCGTATTTTCATACAGTGATCTTAGCTATGAAAAAGTTATGGGAATCGGTGCGATTGTCAATGCAGCAGGCGCGAACTTCACATTGCTTGGTTCAAAATCAACTATGATCAAGAGTAATAAGCCGGTCATTTCCGTTTGTGCCGTTAGAACAGGAACAGGAAAAAGTCAAACTTCCCGTAAAATTATCGAAACATTGCTGGAGCATGATTTAAAAGTAGTCGCAATTCGTCACCCTATGCCGTATGGCGACTTAGCAGCACAACGTGTTCAACGTTATGCGACAGTAGAAGATTTCAAAAAGCATAAGTGTACAATTGAAGAGATGGAAGAGTATGAGCCACATGTTGATCGCGGTAACATTATTTATGCAGGCGTTGACTATCAAGATATTTTAGATGCTGCTGAAAATGATCCGGATGGCTGTGACGTAATCCTTTGGGATGGTGGAAACAATGACTTTTCATTCTACGAGCCAGATTTAGCAATTACAGTTCTTGATCCACATCGTCCAGGCCACGAATTAAAATACTATCCAGGTGAAGTGTGCTTGCGTACAACAGATGTTTCTATTATTAATAAAATTGATAGTGCATCTGAAGAAGCGATTCAAACAGTCGAAAATAATATTAAGTTTGCAGCACCTAATAGTACGATTATTAAAGCAGAATCTAAAATCACAGTGGATAGTCCTGAAATCATTAAAGGTAAGCGTGTATTGATCGTAGAAGATGGCCCTACATTAACACACGGTGAAATGAAATTAGGTGCAGGAGTAATCGCAGCACAACGTCTAGGCGCAGCGGAAATTGTAGATCCACGTCCATATGCAGTAGGTAGCTTAATCACAACTTTTGATAAATATCAACATATTGAAAATATCTTACCTGCTATGGGTTACGGTGAGCAACAATTGAAAGATCTTGAAGAAACAATCAACGCAGCGGATGTAGATGCTGTAATTATTGGCACACCAATGGATCTGTCCCGTGTCATTAACATTAACAAACCATGTACGCGTGTCTATTATGACTTAGATGAAGTCGGAAGTCCTAATCTAGAAACAGTGTTAGCAGATTTCATCCAAAAGCATAATTTATCAACTACAAATGTATAAGTAAAGTTAACTGTCAGCGCACTCGTTTCGAATGAAAATTCGGTAACGGGTGCGTTTTTCTGCTATACTACGAGTAGAGACTTAGGAGGGGACATCGTGTTTAATTCAAAAATTATTGATCTAATCATAGGACTTGTGATGGCATTCTTTGCATATGACAGAATTTCTACTGGCCATACAGGAATGGGAATCTTTTTCATTGTACTTGCACTGCTAAATCTTTTTGCCTTCTATTTGAAGCTGAAAACAGATAAAGATATAAAACAAAATCAGTAAACCGAATCAGTTGTTCCTTTTTAAGCAATCCTGTAGTATAATATCAGGATTGCAATTTTCGAAATGAGGCTAGAATATAAATGAAACCATCTATATACGGGTTAACAATGGATCAATTATCCAACTTTTTTATAGAACAAGGACAAAAGAAGTTTCGCGCGACACAAGTGTGGGATTGGCTTTATAAAAAGCGTGTCTTATCATTCGATGAAATGAATAATATTAATAAAGAAACACGCGACTTATTAAGTGAACACTTTACGATCCAAACGCTAGAACAAGAAGTAAAGCAAGTTTCACAAGACGGCACCGTGAAGTTTTTGTTCAAAATGACTGATGGCAATTTAATTGAAACGGTGTTAATGAAATTTCCATACGGTAATTCAGTTTGTGTTACGACACAAGTAGGATGTAATATCGGGTGCAGTTTTTGTGCCAGTGGTTTATTGCGTAAAAGCCGTGATTTGACGGCTGGAGAAATCGTGGGTCAAATTATGAAAGTTCAAGAACATCTAGATGCTAAAGGTGAAGATGAACGCGTCAGCCACATTGTTGTAATGGGAATCGGTGAACCATTTGACAACTATACGCATTTGATGAATTTCCTTCATGTCGTCAACGACCAAAAAGGTCTGTGCATCGGGGCACGTCATATAACCGTGTCTACAAGTGGACTGACTGAAAAGATTAAAGACTTTGCGAATGAAAATCTTCAAGTGAATTTAGCCGTATCATTACACGCACCAAATAATGAGTTACGCTCACAAATTATGAAGATCAACAAAGCATTTCCAATCGAAAAGCTTATGGATTCTATTAACTACTACTTGGAAACGACGAATCGCCGGATTACATTTGAATATATTTTATTGCGCGATGTAAATGATCATGTCAAAGAAGCGGAGGAATTGGGCAGACTTCTTGCAGACAAACGTCACTTATCATATGTTAACTTAATTCCCTACAATCCAGTAGATGAGCATGGTCAATACCAGCGGAGTGAACCAGAAGCGATTAAATCATTCTATGAAGTGTTAAGACGTAAGGGGATCCATTGCGGAGTCCGCCTGGAGAATGGTACAGATATTGATGCAGCTTGTGGTCAATTACGCAGTAAGCAAATCAAAACAAAAAAACAGCCAGCAGGAGAATGATCTCCTGCTGGCTGTTAGTTTTTGCGAAGTAACTTAATTAGGAACTGAACAATAACAGAAATTGCCAGTCCGAATGATGAAATGATGAATAATGACAAAATACCAATCGCTTCTGAAAACTCATTATCCATAAATATGAAGCTTCTGAACATCTCCGCAAACGCTACTACAAGAACAACCATGAACATTTTAAATGCAATATGTAGTTGATAAAATAATAAGAGGGAACTGACAATACCGACAATCAGTCCAAATACCGCAAATGACAAATAGTTGTTGATAATGAGCTCATGACCTAGCACTGTTCGTACTCCGATAATGAGCAAAACGAATGAAGTCAACGCGGTGAAAAAACCGACTTTCCAATAACGAGAATCCAACACGTACACCTGCTTTCTCTCTTAGTATAGCGGAATTTGAATGAGTCGTCCACGCGTTACCTATTAGTTGAGCTGCTTTAAATCCGCGAGTAATTCTTTCTGATAGGATTCATTTGAAAAGTTATATTCTTTACGAATAAACCCTTCTCTATCCAATAAATAAAAATTTGTTCCATGCACTACTTGTGTGGAAGAGTCATGTTTAAGTACAAATGTTTGAAATTCTTCTCTCGCAAACGCTTCGATTTCCTGTTGCGTATAACCTGTCAGCAAGTGCCAATTGTTTTCATCGTCAGTAAATTTCGCGATATATTCTTTAAGTACTTCAGGAGAATCTACTTCAGGATCAACAGAGAAAGAGACGAATTGCACATTCAAGCCTTGCTGTTTCAATAACTCTTGCAGTCCGGCCATTTCACTCGTCAGGGTCGGACAGATCGTTGTACAATTTGTAAACACAAAATTCGCAATCCAAGGTGTGCCCACTACTTGCTCTTTGCCAAATGAGTGGCTGTTTTGATCAATGAAGGTAAAATCCCGGACTTGCTTTCCGCGTTCAAGTGGTTCACTGCAACCAGCAGTTATGATAAGCAACGCAAACAGAAGAGGAATAAGCCGTTCCATCTCAACCTTCACTCCTTTCAATTGAAATAGGGAACTCTATACGTACTATCGTTTCAGTACACGTAGTAGATACTTCCAAGGATCCATTATGCAAACGCACAATCTCTTTAACGATGGCCAATCCCAAACCTGTCCCACCAGTCGTTCGATTACGTGCTTTATCTGTGCGGAAAAAACGTTCTCCTATACGCGCAACATCTTCGTCTCCAATCGTCACACCGTCATTCGTAATTTGATACGTGATAAATTGACCGGTCGCAGATAACATAACGTCAATAGATTGTTCAGCATATTTTACAGCATTATCAATTGTATTATAAAATACTTGTTGCAGGCGTTTTGGATCACCCTGCATAATGATTTCCTCATCAATCGTCAGTTGCCATTGAATGTCTTTTTCTTTTAATCGAATTGCAAAAAGATCTACCGTATCGAGTAACAATTGAGCTAATGCAATCGGTTCATTTTCAAGTGAATAAAAATCTTGCTCCAAATAATTCAGTTCAACTAAATCATGGATCAGCTTCTTTAAGCGTTCCGTTTCCTTCTCGATTGTCGATAAATATTGTTTCACATCATCAGGACTGACATCCATTTTCTCACGTGAAAGTTGTGCGTATCCACTAATATACGTAAGTGGTGTTCGTAGTTCATGCACGATATTCGATGTGAATTCTTTTTTACGTTGTTCTTGCTCGGCCAATGAATAGCTCATCATGTTAAAAGCCGCTATAAGCTTTCCTATTTCATCAGAACGTGTTTCTAAACGGTTAGAATAGTCCCCTTTAGAAACACGTTCAGAATATGTTTGCAAAGTTTTTAGCGGCTCGAATAAAGAACGCCATACTTTCTGCAAAATTAAAAATAAAATAACGAAGAACGTAATACCAACAAGAATCATGATTGGTAAACTATCTCCAAACACATCTTTAATGGCAGCTAGCGGGACATAAATATAGATGAATCCGATTAACCCGTTTTCCCCTTTAATCGGAAAAATTCCACCAAATATTTCTCGGTTTAATTCTTTCACGTAGCCTTCTTTCATGACAGGCTGGCCAGTTTCTAATATCTTTTCATCATTTTCATCAACAAGTGCCTGAAAATCGAGCTGGTAGGGGAAGTATGATGTTAAATCATCCAGTCGATCAACGACGATAATTTCATATTCTGAAACGATATTATACCATTGAATTTTTTCTATTATGGAATCACTTAGTTCGCCATAATGGTAATGAGCAGCTGTTCGATTCCCTTGATAAATTATCGATTGCTTAATTCGTTCTTTATATAAGTCTGTGTATAAGTAATGTATGAAAAAGAAAGAAAAGAGTATAGTACAGGCAATGCTGCCAACGAAGACGAGCAGCATCTTTTTGCTCAGAGTCAAGTTTTTCATTCAGCTTCCTCAAGTTTATACCCTATACCCCAAACGGTTTCAATCATCTTTCCTGCATCGCCAAGCTTTAGTCGCAAGGTTTTCACATGTGTATCTATCGTCCGTTCGCTACTTTGATGATCATCACCCCATACTAGTTCAAGTAATTGTTCTCGTGAATACGCCCGGCCTTTATTTTTGACGAGTAATAATAATAAACCGAATTCTTTCAATGTCAGATTCAGCGGCTTCCCAGCGAGTTGTGCAGTATAAGAATCTTCATTGATCGTTAGTGGACCAGCCTGCAAAATAGTAGGATCGGGGGTATGCCGGTAAGTTCTACGTAATACGGCTTCAATACGTGCTATAAGTTCGCTAGGTAGGAACGGTTTTACGATATAATCATCACCGCCTATTTTCAATCCTTGCACTTTATCCCATTCTTCGCCGCGTGCGGACAAGAAGATTAATGGAACAGAAGATGTTCGCTTTACCTGTTCGGCAAATGTAAACCCATCCATATAGGGCATCATGACATCGACAATACACAAATCAACTGTATGCTCTTTCAAAACAGTCAATGCCTGAATTCCATCGCTTGCTTCTAGCACGCTGTAATCTGCATCTTCTAATATCATGCGTATCAACTCTCGCATTTGTGATTCATCATCTATAACCAATATTGTATAATTCATGGAGATTCCTCTTTTCGATCAATCTATATTTCTATTTTGCTGAAAACTTGTGAACTCCGAATGAAGTTTCAAAAAGTTGTTGAAACTTCATTAAAATTTCTCATTCATATTTTATAATCATAACAGTTAAACTAATAGATAGGAGAATGAAAATATGAAACGTTTTGGAATTTTAGTGGCAGGAGTTACGCTAACTGCTTTTCTTACAGCTTGCGGACAGGAAGATGAAGTACCGACAGAAGCAGCATTGCCAGAACCAATTGAGGTAGAACTAACAGTACCCGAATCAGCAGACGTTATGGCACCTGTTACATTAACGACGCTCGTAACTCAAGGTGAAGAAAAAGTAGAAGATGCTACAGAAGTCGAGTACGAAATTTGGCTAGAAGGTAAAAAAGACGACAGTATTCACGTAGAAACGACGAATGATAAGGAAGGAATTTATTCGGCTGAAACAACATTTGAATCAGACGGAATCTATCATGTACAAGTTCATGTAACTGCACGTGAAATGCATGTCATGCCAGAGAAAAAAATTCAAATAGGCGATGCGGTCGCTTCAGATCAAGCAGAAGTACATGAAAGTCGTGACGCAACAGATGATCATCATCACGAGTCAACGGAAGGCTTATCTGTACATTTCATGCAACCTAAAGAAGTGCAAGTAAGTGAGAAAACTGAGTTAATGACACATGTTCAATTGGAAGGAAAAGCACTTGAACAGACAAAGATTCGCTATGAGATCGCAAATTCTGCTCATGATGTTCAATGGGTCGAAACGGAGGAGACTAAGCCAGGCGAGTATACAGCTAATCATTCATTCGAATCTGCTGGAACGTATACAGTAACTATTCATATCGAAAACGATACCATTCATGAACATGAAGATCATACAATAGAAGTGAAATAATTACAAAAATGCCTATTTACTAATGTAGTAAATAGGCATTCTTGTATAGTTTTACTCAGTGGACGCATTGCGCTTATAGAAGTAGCGCGTCCGCTCATAGCCCTGCATCCAAATTCACCAAAACATCTCGTGTCCATATTTTTCACAACTTCCTCATAGAAAACATAGCAACCCAAATCTAAAACTCGAAATACATGTCGAAAAGCGTTACACTAATAGAAGTGTAAGATTACTAACATTTGAGGAGTGTAACGATGACAGAATATCCTAAAAAAACTTGTTCCATCGAATTACTTGTAACGATTCCAGAAGACGTGCAAAAAGTACTTGATGGTGAAAAGTGGCAAACTAGAAGAAACGGCGTATACGCATATCCAGGTGAAACGATGACATTACAAGGTCAAGACTTTGAAGTCGATAAACTGTATGTTCAAACACTTGGTGAACTTACAGATGAAGATGCGAAAGCAGAAGGACATGAAACAGTCGAAGAGTATAAACAAGCGATGCTTTCTATCCACGACAAAATGCCATGGCTTCCACAGATGAAAGTATGGGTGCACGAATACAGCCCAGTACAGAAATGATGTAATAGATGAAGTTCTATTACGGGGCGGTTGTTTTTGCACACGTAGTATCGGCAGTCATTTCAGTTGGACCTTTATTTCTCTTACTTCCATTGATTCGTCGACTACGTACGGCAACTGCTGAAGCGGAAGACATTTATTTGGCATTCATCCGAGTGATTATCCGTCTCGTCATGCACGCGGGTCATGTACTTGTCGTTTCAGGAATCTTATTACTCTTATCTGGTCCATGGCCATGGTATACATCGTGGGTCATTCTCACGTTGGCGGTCATGCTAGTTTCAGGATTTTTCTTAGCTACTGGCTTTTCAGTAGTATTAAAGAAATTTCATGAATCAGGTCATGAGAAAGAGGTAATTATTACGAAATTACACAAAACCGCATGGATCTACATTAGTCTAATGCTAGTCATGTTATGGTTAATGGTACAAAAACCCGTAGTTTGGTAAATAGTGCAAAACAAAAAAAGATGTGTACACAGCTACACATCTTTTTTTATGGAAGATTCCGTTTGACAGTAAAAACAGCAACGAATATTATGAGATATAGTAGTATTTGAAAGGAACGAGTGAACACGATGAAAATGAGAGTATTTGGTTTGTTTATAGTGCTCAGTTTATTACTGACGGCATGTAATCCTAAAAATGATGAAAAAACAATTGTCATGGGAACGACTGAAGGGCTATATGCAAAAGTAATTGATCAAGCACTTGCACCTGCCTTGAAAGAACTAGGCTATAAAATAGAAGTTAAAAAATATGTAGATTTTGTTACACCAAATGAAGAATTGGTGAAAGGTGAAATTGATGCCAATATGTTTCAACAACGTCTCTATTTAGACCAAGCGAAACAACATGAAAACTTACCGATTGTAGCATTAACAGACATTCCGAGTGTTGGATTAGGAATCTACTCAAATGAGCTAACATCAATTGATGATATTCCCAATGGGGCATGGATTACTATTCCGAATGATGAACTAGGTACAGCGAGAGCTCTACATCTCCTCGAGCATCAAGGGCTACTATCCTTGAATGAGGGGGCATCTACTTATACTGTGAACGAATCGAATATCGATAGTAATCCGAAGAATCTTCAAATTCAACCAGTGTTAACAGCACAGCTCATCGCTTCATTAGCAAGCGGAAATTTAGCTATTATCCCCGATAATTATATTATTGTAAACGAAATGGAATTGGATGATGCGTTAGCAAGAGAACAACTGAATGAAGAGTTGAACTATATTATAGCTGTGAATGAAGAAGACAAAGATCAAGATTTTGCAAAAGCGTTAAACGAAGCAGTGCAATCGGAGACATTCAAGCAATCGATCGATAAACATTTTCAAGGTTTTGGAAAATAAAACACCGTATGGCCAATTTGGGTCATACGGTGTTTTTACTATTGTCTTTTTAAAAAATCGACATCGGAATAATATGCATTTTTAACTAATAAATTTGGCCCTAAACAACGTACAGCTGGACAATGACAACTGACACTTTTTGCAAGTTCATGTTGTTGCCACTTATCATATAAAGCAGGTAAGTGATCTTGTTGAATAGTACCGAGGGGAGGCACGTCACCAAAGTCTGTAACAATTACATCTCCTGTAAATATATTAACATTTAAGCGTGATCGACCGTCCGGATCATTCCGTACTGTAACATTTTTACTTTCGGCAAGTTTCGTAAATAATTTCTTATCTTCGGGATCTTGACTGCAATGGTAAAAAGGTAATGTTCCAAACAGCATCCATGTATTTGGATCACGGAATGACAATATATCAAACATAGCTTGACGTGTTTCGTCTAATGAAAGAACTTCCAGTGCAGAGGCAAAATCACTTGGATACATCGGGTGTATTTCATGGCGACCGCACTTCATTTCATGTACGATTTGCTGATGAATCGTCTGCAAATGTGGTAACGTGCGACCGTTTAGCATCGTTTCAGCAGAGACCATCACACCCATTTCGGATAGCGTTCTACTATTTTCAATCATTCGTTCAAACTGTTCAGCTCGACGGGCACGTGGAGGCTTGCGTTCCATCATCGCAAATCCTCCGTCGATGAAATCATCAATAGTGCCCCAATTATGAGAGATATGCAGAACATCCAAATAGGGTGCAATCCGTTCATACCGTTCGAAAGGCATCGTTAAATTTGAATTTATTTGCGTTTTAATTCCATTCGCATGTGCATATTTTAATAAGGGCGCTACATAATTCTCAACTGATTTTTTTGAAAACATGGGCTCTCCGCCTGTTAGACTAATCGTCCGCAATCGAGGGATTTCATCAAGTCTTTCTAACAATAGCTCAATCGGTAATGCCTGTGGATCTTTTGGTTGTAACATGTATCCGACAGCACAGTGTTCACAACGCATATTGCATAAATAGGTAGTTGTGAATTCAATGCTTGATAATACTTGTTTTCCGTAAAGGTCGACATCATTATAGGCTTCCCAAGGATCTACTATTTTAGGTTGTGATAATACCATCTTTCAAACTCCTAACTCTTTTTACTTCTTATCGCTCACATACTGTGCAATCTCTTTAGCATACTTATTCATTGAGGAAGGAGATACATCGAATGCTTCCGCAATTTCTTTTAATGTCATATCAAGAGGTGTAAAGTAATCATTTTCTTGACCGTAACGAATAGCGCCTGCCGCAATGGCCATCATTTTACGTGCTTTTGGCTGTTCGTCCACTAAGAAGTCTTCTACTATTTCAAGTAACGTAGCAGAAGAACGATCATTCGTATCTAGAAACTCTTGAGCTGATAATAGGACGCCAGCTTCAAATTCTGTAAATTCTCCTCCGCTGTAACCGTCTGCCCCAAGCACTTCCCAAAATTGCAATGTGTGATCTTTCATTTGTTTACTTGAAATTGACTTCGCAAAATTTTTAATAGCTTCTGTATGATCTGTGGGGAAAAAGATTAAACTAGACACTGCTAAATTATTACCTATTGAAGTACCATCTGGTAATAGGAAACAATAAAAATGAACACCAGCAGGGACGGGCTTATCACTTTCTTTCCATAACTGAATAGTTTCGTCACCAAGAATACTTGTAGCAGTTAAATATGTATTGCCGACTGCCGTTACTTCACCAATGAATACACGTGGATCATCCCATAAATCAAGCAATTCTAAAATAGAAGGACGCACTTGTTTTTTCTTTTGTTTTGAAAGATAATTTGTCCAAATATCTTTCCGCTCATGAAAGAAAAACTCATCCAGCGCTATAGTTTGGATGATTTCTTCTGGTAAGTATTGGTTTAATGAAGATTTCCAGGTCTCCGAGTACTCTATAAACTCTTTCACATCTACACGTTCAGGATGAGTATCGTAAAATGTCTGCAATAGACGTTCCATTTCTTCTGTTTGTACGTCTTCAACTGTTATAGCTTGCTTCGATTCACAGCACTTTTTATACTTCTTGCCACTACCGCACGGGCATGGTTCATTTCTACCTACCATTATTACACTTCCCTTTATCAAATTAGCACATAGTCTAGTGTACCAAACAGCAGTGAAATTCGCATTGGATTTGAATAAAGAATGATCAAATCAACGCCCAAAGACTATATATTGCAATACCTCAACGTATATGACTTAGATACATTGGAACATAAAATAAATATACTGAATCGAACAGAATAATTCGATCTAGCATACTTACTATAAAATTAACTTTGACGTTTTCATTGATTCACTAACCGTAGTTATTAGTAAAGGTTGTACTTCAATCTTCACTAAAAGAACTGGCAGATGAAACTTTAGAAAATAAAAATCTAGATCTAGAGTTCCTTCAATCTGTGTTGAACGCGTTATAACAACTAGCTGCTATATAAAAAGCGTTCTACTTTCAGAGTTTTTTATAGTTTCTTTTCTTTTTAAATCGATCGCTCGTGTTTGCGTACGTGATGGCGAATCCAATGATGATGAAAAATAATGCTAATCCTATAAGAAATAATAGATCTCGTTCCAACCACTCACTTAATGCAAATAACGCTACACAAAACGCAAGAGCAAACATGATTTTCGCCATAAACTTGCATAAAGCTATCTCATTAACTTTCGCTTTCTTCTCTAACGGCATCGTATTATACCCCGACAGCAACGAAGCTCCTTTTCCTTTCGACAATATCACACCATATATGATGAAAGCGATCATGACCCCTATATTGATTACTAAACCCATCATTTGAAATCCCTGCTTTCAAAAAAATAGAGTCAACTTCATGTTGACTCCATTCTACATTATTGTGAAACTACTTGCTGACTTCTCTTTTGAACACCTATTCGTAGTGAAATGAACGCACAAATGAATGCGATAATGACAATGCTTCCACCAATAGCGGGCATCATCGTCACGCTTCCGGTTTGACTAAAAGCTAAACCACCAACACCCGATCCGAGCGCAATACCGACTTGGAGCGCGGAATTATTAAAACTTTGGTGAATATCCGAAGACACTGGATCACTTTGAATAATATAATCTTGTTGTGCTGGAGCTAATGCCCAACTCAAGCCACCCCAGATCATCATAAATACAATAAATAACGGGGTAGAAAATGTTGAATAAGGCAGAGCAAACAAGCTGATCGCGAATGCACCTAAAATAATTAAGATACTTTTCTTAGAACCTAGTCGCGAAGCTAATCCGCCACCAAACGCACCTCCACCGACAGCGGCAATACCGAATAGAAAATAAAAAACACTGATCCAATACGGACTTAACTGCATCGTTGTTTCAAGGAAAGGTGTGAAATATGCATATACTGTGTAATGACCTGCTAACATAAACATTGTCGCCAAATGTGCGAAGAAAATCTTTTTATTCGCCAGCGCCTTAATCTGTGCTGACAAAGGCTGCACTTGACCTGCGGGGATCTTTTCTAAAAACTTAGCAATCAGCACGATAGAACCGACAGTTAACACGGAAATTCCCAAAAACACCGATCGCCAGCCAAAAGCATTCGTTACGACAATTCCGATCGGTACTCCAAGCACTAGTGAAGAGCTAATGCCCATATAAATATATCCGAGTGCCTTGGCGCGAACTTTTGGAGCAACGATTCTCGCTGTTATTGTCAGGGCGAGCACGATTACTAAGGCTGCGCTGGCTGCTGTGACTACACGAGCTAGCATCATCAGGCTGAATGTAGGGCTGAAATACGTCAAAATATTTCCGATTAAAAATATTCCAAGTGTGATCAAATACAATTTTTTTCGTTCAATCTTTGCTGTTAATGATAGTAACACGGGACCCGCCACGGCATAAACAAGAGCGAAAACTGTAATTAACTGTCCTGCGGAAGCGATTGAAACGTTCAAATCACCTGCGATTACGGGTAAGATCCCACCTACTACAAGTTCTACAAGCCCGACCGTAATCGCTGAAATAGCTAATAAAAGTACACGTACATCCAAAATAATTCCTCCAGTCTACAATACCAGTTTTAATGAAAAACATAGAAAAATCCCGATTACAAAAAACTTTGTAATCAGGATTTGACGGTTCCTGGTAGAGACCCTCGAACCATATTATCGAGGTTATACAGCATGCTTCCGTAATGAAATTTTCTATTGTACAATTTATCATGAATTTGATACGTTGGCAAGACTTGTACACCTTGTGTCGAAAATTGAAAACTGTATACGTTTGTAAGATCAACTTTACTATAGTTTCTAGGTGTAAAGACTTGCAAAAAAAGAAATAAATTCAGCTGTTTTAAAATTATATAACTAATACAGTATCTAGAAAAATATTCAACTATTATCCAGTTGTACATGCTATAGTAACTACATTATAAAGGAGTAGGAGTTGATCACTATGAAAAGATATTTCGCAATAATCGTTACACTTGTTTTGCTGTTAGCGCCAGTACCTAAAACAGAAGCAGCGTCCAAAGTATTTGCAGATGTTCCAACAAATCACCCAAATTACACAGCAATTATGTATTTATTGGAGAATAAGATCATTGAGCCAAATAAGCGCTTTGGTTTAAATGACAAGGTGACGCGAGAAGAAGTAGCGATTATGGTAGCTAAAGCAACGGGACTCGACGGAACGAAGAAGAAAACAAAATTTAAAGATGTGCCTGCAACTAGGTATTCATCGGGCTATATTTACTCTGCGGTACAAGCGAAAATTATTAACGGATATCCAGATGGCACATTTAAGCCAACACAAAAAGTAACGAGAGGTCATATGGCTGCATTTATTGCTAATGGATTTAAATTAACAAAAGAGAAAGACATTCAATTTAAAGATGTGAAAAAAGGTTCTACAGCTTACAATGCAGTTCGAAAACTTGTTTATGAAAGTATTACATCAGGATATCCCGATGGTACATTTAGACCGAACGAAACACTTACTCGTTCTCATATAGCAGCTTTTATCGCCAGAGCAATGGATCCTGCGTTTAGACCTTCTCAGTCAGTGACAGTAACTAGGGGGATTCATTTTGGTATGAATCCTACACAGGTGAAAAGCATCGAATCAAAATCACCGGCAGTATTTGTAGTAGAAGAAAAAGAGGGCAATGCAACAATTTTGATTTATAGTACAACGAAATATAATTACAGCACGGATTTAATTTATTATTTTGAAAATAATAAACTACAATTTATTGGTTATGACTTTATGAATGGAGAAGAGCTGTATCATGAGTCAGACGAGTTGTTTGTGATTTATAGTGAACTTAGTGAAAATGCGCGGCGGGAATTTGGCAAGGATTTTTATTATGAATCGGATAATGAATACTCTTTTAGTTCAGGGTGGGATAAAACAGGATATGTAGTATTATTAACAGTAAATGATGATGAATTAAGTACAACGGCTAATTTAATTTATTTACCTCATTCATTATTGAAATAAAGTCATAAAAAAAGCAAGCTTGTTGATTATTCAAAGAAAGGAATTGCATTTGGAAATGAGATGCAATTGACCGGTAGTTGTGGAGGTAGTATATCGTTTAGGATTCTCTCGAGAGAATCCGGACGCTTTCCAGAGGGGGCGCCCCCTCTGGAAAGAGTATCGTCTGGAAGCGCAAGCCGCAAGACTCTTCAAGTCAACCTTACTCCATCCAACTGCCATAGTTAAAATCGTTATAAACTAAATGAATGAGAGAATTATACATAATATAGTTAATCAATAGGTATGAAAAATTAAATGGATGCTTCATAAATGGATTGTACTGCTGTTTCTAGTGCTTGGTTGAATTCATCATCCGTTTGGTTTGCGTTCAAATCTTGACTTAGTGCGCGTGAAAAACTTGCAATTAGTCCATCATTTGCTTTTAACTTATCATTGGCCACTTCCGTAGAGTATCCACCTGAAAGTGCTACTACACGAATAACACGTGGATGCTCAATGAGTTCTTTATACAAGTTCGCTTGTGTAGGAATCGTCAGTTTTAGCATAACATTTTCATGGTCATGTAACTGATCAATATGCTTTTGAATTTCTGTTTTGAGTAAGTGTTCACAAGCTTCTTTATCTGCACTAGTAATATCTACTTCAGGCTCGATGATCGGCACAAGTCCTGCCGCAATGATTTGCTTGCCGATTTCAAATTGTTGATCAACAATTGCTCGGATGCCTTCTTCATTTGGTTCTTTAATTACAGAGCGCATTTTTGTTCCGAAAATATGGCGTTCCTTTGCGCGTTGTAGTAACTCATCTAAATCATGGATTGGCTTCATTAATTGAACACCGTTTTCTTCTTCTGCTAATCCTTTATCAATTTTCAGGAAAGGAACAATTCCTTTTTTATCTGCTAAGTAATCTGCTGTATACATTCCTTCGATTTCCCGATCCATTGTTTGTTCGAATAAAATGGCTCCAAGAATATGGTTTGCATTAAATGCAGGGGAGGTGATAATCCGTGTGCGCATATCGTGTACGAGCGTGAACATTTCATCTTCAGTAGCGTAACTATCTTCCAACACACCATATGCTAAAAGAGCTTTAGGCGTACTTCCACCACTTTGATCAAGTGCAGCAATAAATCCTTTGCCATTCTTAACTTTATCGAGTTGTTTTTCATCCATAGTTACCACTCCTTAATTATAGTCTGTCTCTTCTGACATATTAGCATAAATTGTTTATCAGGCGTTAATAAATCGCTAATATGTAAAATAGGTCTATTCTCACACATCTTATTATGATTTAAGTATAAATTTAAAATTAGTAGTTAAAAAGGCGTGTTATATGATATAATAAATATAATATTTCGTCTATGAATCATTGATAAGATAACGTAAAGAGAGAAATGATTGAATGTAATATAGAGGAGTTGTGATATGAGAAAAACGTATATAATCTTACCCATTTTACTGCTAATTTTGCTATTGCCTTTTGGATTATGGTTCATTGGAAAGAGTCAATCTTTACATATAGCGATTATAAATAAAGTTGCTGTAGATGAGTCATATGAAGATCATAGAGGAATTACATGGGCACTGAATCATTTTAAAGTGAAAACACCTGCTAATAAAATTTTTGATCCTTCGCGTGACTTCTACGGTGCATTTATAGATGAAGAGAACGACAAAGATTTTTATCCGTTACTAAATGACTACACAAAAATGGATGTTATTTATTTGGCAAATACGGTAAAGAACTCTTCTATAACGACTGACAGCAAAGAAAGTGGAGGGTTAGACGAATTAGAATGGCAAAGAATCTTAAGACGTCTGGAAACAAAGGAACCTTCACTCTTTATAGCAGAATCCAATACGATCTCATCTCCAACTTCCGAAAAAGTTCGTACTCTCGTAACGAAGCAAATGGGAGTCGATTGGACTGGCTGGAAAGGACGTTATTTCGAAGTAGCAAATCCCCAAAAAAATAAGGAGATTCCCGAATGGATACGAAAAAAATATAATGATCAATGGATATATGAGGGAGCAGGATTTCTATTGATTAATGAAGAGAAAGGTTCAGTTGTCTTATTGGAGATGGACAAGCACGTTTCTAGCGGAGAAATTGACGTAATGTTTACTGATAAAGCGAAAGAAGTATACAACATAACGGGCTCACATCCATATAACTCATGGTTCGATATTGTTACTCCAGCTAAAGACGGGCAATCAATTGCTCGCTATGATTGGTCTTTAACAGAGGAAGGAAAACAAATGCTAGAGAAAAAAGGAATTCCTGCTCAATTTGATGCTGTTATCCAAAAAAGGAAGGGTCTTTCTGAAAATTTATATTTCGCAGGGAATTTTAATCGCTTGGAACAGACACCTCATTTGTACAAAGCAAGGGGAATTGAACACATCTACAAGCTATTAAATAGAACATCCGATGACTCTTTTTATTGGTCAACGTTCATACCTATGATGAAAGCTATACTTAATCAATTTGGTAAAACGGAAGAAGTACTAACAAAAGAGCCGATTCAAACAGGGGTGAAAATGGATTCCAGAATTAATGAAGGATATCTTGAAGTGTTGCAAAATGGTGAATGGACACCAATGACGATAAAAGGGGTAAACATTGGTATGGGCAAGCCAGGGGCGTTTCCTGGAGAGGCAGCGATTACAGAAGAAGAATATTATCGCTGGTTTCAACAAATTGGCGAGATGAATTCCAATACGATTCGAGTGTACACATTACATCCGCCTGGTTTTTATCATGCGTTAAAAACATATAATGAAGGTCATGATCAACCGCTATATGTCATGCATGGTGTGTGGATTAATGAAGAAAATTTAGAAGAGTCATTAGATGCGTTTGAAAAGGAAAACTTGGAAGACTTCCGTAAAGAGATGAAACAATTGGTAGATGTCATTCATGGCGATGCAAATGTACCGCCACGTCCTGGTCATGCATCGGGTATATATAATTCAGATATTTCCAAGTGGGTAACAGCCTGGATGATAGGGATAGAATGGTATCCATTTATGGTAGAGAATACAAATAAAATTCATTCGTCTCTCGGTGAATATGAAGGGAAGTACTTTGAAACAAAGAGTGCGCAGGCGTTTGAATACTGGTTGGCAGAGCAGATGGATATTTTAGTCACATATGAAATGGACAACTACAATCAAATCCGGCCGATGAGTTTTGTGAACTGGGTAACGACAGATCCATTGCATCATCCGTCTGATGCGTCGGGTCAAGAAGATATCGTTTCTGTTAATCCTAATTTAATTTACACACGTGGTGAAATGGAAAATGCAGGTCAGTTCGCTTCTTATCACGTCTATCCTTATTATCCCGATTTTATTAACTACGAGAAAACGTACCGAGAGTATATTGATTTTAGAGGTAAGAAAAATAACTATGCAGCCTATTTAAAAGACTTACATGCAGCTCATCGCATGCCGGTGCTAATAGCAGAATTCGGAATTCCAGCTTCTCGCGGTAAAGCACATGAAAACCCTTCTGGTTGGAATCAAGGTTTTATGTCTGAAATTCAGCAAGGAGAAACTTTAACCCATTTATATGAGGATATACTTCATGAGCAAATGATGGGGGGATTGGTGTTTTCTTGGCAAGATGAATGGTTTAAACGCACATGGAATACGTCCGACTATGACAATCCCGACAGACGTCCGTTCTGGTCAAACATTCAGACAAATGAACAAAAGTTTGGATTGATGAGTTTTGAATCATTAAAAATTAAAATTGATGGCACTAAAGAAGATTGGCCGAAATCGCCTATTTATGAGAAAAAGCAAGGGCCGTTAAAAGGACTATATGTTGATCACGACGAAACGTATTTATATATCCGTTTGGATTATGACGAAGAAAAAGTAAATACTAACGAGTTTCCGATAATTGTTTTTGATACAATCCCTGAGATTGGTAATAAGGAAATTGAACGTGTGAATGGTATACGTTTTAGTAATGGATTAGAATTTATAGCGAAAATAACAGGAAATAATTCGCGCATGCTAATTAATCCCCATTATGATTTATTTCATTATGATTATGGAAAAGATGTAGGTTTCGTTCCAGATCCTGCGAAAAAAGATTTGACTGGACAGTTTGTACCTATGCATTACGCGTTAAATAAAAAATATTTAATTAAGAACGAAGATATTTTAATTCCATTTAGTTCCTACGAAACAGGCAAATTAAAAGAAGGTAATGGAAATCCGGAATCTCCTGTATACGATTCGTTGACAGACTACCGCATGAAAGATGGATTATTAGAGTTACGTATACCATGGATGTTACTGCAGGCAAAAGATCCAAGTAAGAAAGAATTTACAGGAGATCTTGCTATTGATGGAGTAAAGTCAAGCGTATTCATTGATGGTATTCAAATCGGTGCGTTGCTCACTACAAAAGATGGCAATGTACTCGATTCATTTCCCGAAATTGATCGAAAAAAAGTGAATCCATTAAAAAGTTATACGTGGAATAATTGGCAGGAGCCTACTCATGAAGAACGTTTGAAACAATCTTATGATTATTTGCAAAAAGCATTCGAGAGAAAGTAATTATTAAATAAGGTGTGAATATAACATACAAAAGCGTAAAGGCTCCTTCATCCTTTACGCTTTTTCGTGTTGCTGTTAGTAACTGCTTTTGGAACGTATGAATGTAGCAGAACGGAAAAAAGCGACAAGCAAAGATATGCTGCTAAAGTTGCGCTTATGCTTACGTAAAACATTTTTAAACTAATATAAGGTGTATTATTGCAATCTATTATTTCCCTTTAAATATAGGTTTGCGTTTTTCGGCAAATGCTTTTAGCGCTTCTATTCGGTCTTCTGTCGGCAAAGTTATTTCGTATGCTTTTCTTTCAATCGCAAGTCCAGTATGTAAGTCGGTATTCATCCCTTGTTTAATAGAAAATTTTGCTTGTTGAATCGCGATAGGTGCATTCGCGAGTAAAGATTGTAAAAGAGTATCTACTTTATTATCTAGTTGATCAGCAGATGTTATTTGTGTTACTACCCCGTAATCTAGAGCTTCTTGTGCTGTCATTCTTTTTGCGGTTAAAATAAGCTCTAAAGCTTTTGACTCGCCAATTAAACGAGGAAGTCTTTGTGTACCCCCAGCTCCCGGAATAATTCCAAGCCCAGTTTCTGTCAATCCTAAAATGGCAGATTCTGACGCAACCCGAAAATCACAAGCTAATGCAAGCTCCATCCCACCTCCTAATGCAATACCATTAATAGCGGCAATAGTCGGTTGAGGTAAATGATCTATTAATATAAATACTTCACCGATCTTATTAACATTACGACGTACTTGTGCTTCTGTTAATGTTTTACGTTCTTTTAAATCAGCACCAGCACTAAAAGCCTTTTCTCCGTTCCCTCTGAACACAACTGCACGAATGCTCGAGTCTATTCGAATGTCTTCAAGTACTTGTTCTAACTCACAAAGTAGTTGAAAGTTCAATGCGTTCATCGCGGATGGACGATTCAACGTTACATAAGCTACCGAATTTTCTAATACATAATTAATATTTTGCATAATTCAAACAACCTTTCACTTGATCATATTTAATGCATAATATAGCACGTGTCGAAAAAATTGTGAACATTAAAGTGATATTATTAAATATCGTCTTTTAAATATCACTTTAATTTTAGTTATCTTTATTAATAATAATAATAATTAATAGGATTCTGATAATTCTATATTGACATTCTTACTTAGCACCGGTATATTATTTCTATAAGCGGATTACATTTCCGTATAGGGAATGATTATTTGGGAATAGTATATAAATTTTTAGCAACTTAAGGAGGAAAATCATATGAATATTATCGAAAGTATGGAGAAACTAATCATCACAGTTGCTCCAACTGGAATTAGCACAACAAGGCAAAAAACTCCTTACGTGCCAATCACTCCTAAAGAAATCGCAGAAGAAGTATATCGCTCGTATCAGGAAGGAGCGGCAATCGCTCATATACATGTGAGAGAAGCGGATGGATCACCTTCAATGGATGTCAATTTATATCGTGAAACCGTGGAACGCGTTAAAGAAAAATGTGATGACATCATTATTAGCCTAACCTCTTCAGGTAAACATGGTATTACGGATGAAGAAAGAATGGCTTTTTGTGAATTAGAGCCGGATTTTGCTTCTTTGGATACCGGTTCGTTAAATTTAGGGGAAATAGTTTTTATGAATAGCCCCCAAACTTTACGGAAATTAGCTGGTAGTATGCAAAAACATCATATCCGTCCCGAAATTGAAGTTTTTCATACTGGGATGATTCATAACGCATTAAAGCTTGCAGATGAAGGATTGATTGATAAACCCTATCATTTTCAACTTGTCTTAGGATCTGATGGTGGAATGCAGGCGACACCTAAAAATCTTCTTCACTTATTAGAAACTATTCCCGAAGGGTCTAGCTGGGGATGTGTGGCTTTCCAAAATCAAATGACACTAAATTCGATGACTATTGGCTTAGGTGGCGATGTTCGTGTTGGTATGGAAGACCATATTTACATCCGTCCTGGGGTTTTGGCAAAATCTAATGCGGAATTTGTTGAAAGAATGCGAAATTTATCTTACGAGTTCGGTAGAGAAGTAGCAACACCCGCAGATGCAAGAAAAATTTTGAAATTAAAACCAGCATCAGCTATGAAATTGTGAAAAAATTGAATGCGCTTACAAATAAATATAATGAAATAAGAATTTCAGGTGATTTATAAAATGGAATGTAAAAAAAATCTTGTTCTGCTTCCCGGCCTTAATAATACAGCAGCCATATGGGATGGCGTTGTAAAGAAATTGGATGATGAATTTAATTGTTATCCTATTACCTGCCCACCTATCAATAACATTGATAAGCTCGGTAAAGAATTGCTGAATGAACTACCAGAGTCATTTTACCTTTGTGGTTTTTCTTTTGGAGGATTTGTAGCGCTATCCATGCTTCTCCAAGAGCCTGAAAGAATTGAAGGTTTTATATTAATGGCAACTTCTCCTTCGTCGGATACTACGACTAGAAAAAAAGCAAGAGTTCAAGCTGTTGAGCGTGCAAAAGCGGGAGAGTATGAAAAGATGATTAGCAGTCAGAAAGGCAAGCTCTTTTATAAGGACAATGGTGAGAAACCTGAATTTATAGCTTTACGAAAGAAGATGCAAGAAGATTACGGAGCACATCATTTTATTGCGCATCAGCAAGCGAGTATAGAAAGACCAGATCGTATGTATGCTCTTCGACAGTATAAGGGTCCGATACTCATTATGGCAGGTAGCGATGATCAAGTATTTCCGTCGGATAAAATGCAGGAATTATCTAGCGAAATAAAGCATTCTTATTTTATAGAAATACCAAAAAGCGGTCATATGTTACCTATGGAACAGCCTGAAGAGATAGCAAATGAATTACGTAATTGGATATTCGACATGATCATAAAGAAGGGGTGAATGTTCGTGTGTCACAAAAAATCAAATGTAAGAAAAGTGGAGTTTGAAATCGATCGTGTATCGATTAAAGGAAATTTTTATACACCTGAACATGAACTGCAGAAATATCCCACAATTGTGATGAGCCATGGTTTCGGTGCAGTAAAAGAAATGCATATTGACCGCTTCGCCAAAGCATTCTCCCAGAACGGTTTTGCTGTTTTACTATTTGATAATCGAAGCTTTGGTGAAAGCGAAGGAACCCCACGCCAAGAAATTAATCCTTGGCAACAAATTGAAGATTATCGTCATGCTATAACTTTTGTTTCCACATTAAAAGAAGTAGACGCAGATCGAATTGGAGTATGGGGAACAAGTTTTAGTGGAGGGCATAGTCTAGTGCTCGGGGCAATCGATCACCGTGTAAAATGTGTCGTGTCACAAGTTCCGACTATTAGCGGATTTGAAAATGCAATTAGAAGAAGTAATGGAGAAAAGCAAAAGAAACTTTTTAAACAGTTTGCTGATGATAGAAAAAATCGATTGTTAGGTGAGGAACCTGTCACTTTACAGATTATTCCTACGAAAGAAGGAGAGAGTGCTGTATTTCCTTCACAAGACGCAATTGAGTGGTATTCTGAAGCTTTTGATATAGCGCCTGATTTTGTCAATGCAGTTACGCTACGATCGCTTGAAAATGTACGCGGTTATGAGATATCCAGCTATTTAGAGTTAATAAGTCCAACACCTGTATTGTTGCTAGTTGCAAAAGAAGATTTTATTACTCCAACAGATATCACATTAAAAGCGTTTGAAAAAATTCTTGAACCAAAAAAACTTATACTATTGGATGGCGGACATTTTGATGTATATACAAAAGAGTTCGAGAAAGCTGTACAACCAGCTATAGAGTGGTTTTCGGATAATTTATAAGGAGTGGATAAAATGTTTTCATTTGATGGTAAAGTAGCAATGATTACAGGAAGTACAACAGGAATTGGAAATGCGATTGCACGTCAGTTTTTATCACATGGTGGAAAAGTAGTAATTCATGGCTACAAAAAGACAGTTGAGGATGAAGCAATGATTACAGATTTACTCGAAGAGGGTCATGACGTATTGCTGGTAGATGGCGATGTCACAATAAAAAAAGACGTAGAAAAAATGATGGGAAAAATTGAAGAACATTTTGGCCATATCGATATTTTGGTTAACAATGTAGGCGCTTTTGTGAAAAAAGCAAAATTCGAGGACATTGAAGAGGACGACTGGGAGCGTATTATTGCGGTCAATCTGAAGTCTGTGTTTCTAGTCACCCAAGCGGCGCTTCCTCTGATTAAAAAACAAGGAGAAGGTAGAATTATCAATATTACTTCAAATGTTGAAAGGACAGGAGGCACGCCGGAAGGGGCAGCGTACGCAGCTGCAAAAGGTGGTGTATCTTCTCTTACTCGCTCGCTCGCAAAACAAATGGTTGCTCATAATATTTTAGTAAATGCTGTTTCGCCAGGATTGATTGATACACCATTCCATAACAGTTCTGCACCATTAGATTCTTATGAACATATTTTCAGTAACATTCCATTAAAGCGTTCAGGAACAGCTGATGAAATTGCGGGAGCTGTTTTATACTTAGCTTCTCCTTATTCAAGTTATGTAGTTGGAGAAACTATTGAAGTAAGTGGTGGGCGCAGAATTTCTTAAAAATAATGAAACATAAAAAGGAGAGAAACTATGAAAAAACTATTTATACTTATGCTAACAGCTTTAATGGTCTTGTTAGCTGCTTGTGGAACGAACAAAGAAAATGCTGGAGATGATGGTAAAACTCCATCAGATGGGAAATCAACTTATCCTGAAAAAGATATTGAAATTGTCGTTCCATTTCCTCCAGGCGGTACTACAGACACGTCAATGCGTATTATCGCAAGTGTCTTACCGAAGTATTTGCCAAATAAAGTGAATGTAGTTGTCGTCAATAAACCTGGTGGTACTGGTGTAGTTGGATCAACTACAGTATCAAACGCAAAACCAGATGGTTACCAAATTCTTTATTCAACAGTGCCAACAATTGCTTACCAAAATCTATTTGGAACAGCATCTTATACCCATGAAGATTTTACACCGATTGTTAATGTACAAGCTAGTCAATCAATGCTGATGGTAAGTGAAGATGCTGAATGGGATACATTTGAGCAATGGTTAGAATATGTTCAAAAAAATCCAGGGAAGTTTACCTATGGAACACCTGGAAATGGAAGTTCACAGCATTTAACAATGGAAGCATTAAATATTAATGCGAATATCGATACGAAAATGGTTCCATTTGATGGAACATCTTCAGCATTAACTTCATTGCTAGGTGGACATATAGATGGAATAGTTATTCAAGCACATGAAGTACAGGAATATGTAGAAAATGGTGATCTAAAGCCTATTGTTTTTCTAGGTGATACAAGATATTCAGCATTTCCGGACGTACCTCTCTTAACAGACTTTGGTTATGATGAAGTATTTTCCGATCCATCTTCGGGTGTTTTTGGACCAAAAGGTATGGATGAAGACGTTGCAAAGATCTTATATGAAGCTTTTACTGAAGCATTCAAAGATCCAAAAGTCGTTGAATTCTATGAAGGACTAAAATTAGAGCCAGAAGGTACCGGATTGAAAGATTTTGAATCATTAATTCAAAATAACTATGAGATTGCTAAAAAAGTTATCGAAACGAATAACTTAGGCGCGAAATGATTGTAAGTAAAGTAGATTTGATAAAACTAAGATAAATTTTAAATTGGCATGTGCGTGGGAAATTGGAAAAATTTCTTAAATCTCACTCTCGTGCCTTTTGTCTTTTAGTAATATTAGCTATTGTTAAGGAGGGTATATATGAGCGGTAAGAAATTAACTATGGTTATATTAGTAGTTTTTATTGCAATTGCTAGCTACTATTTCAAACTAAGTAATTCTTTTTTGAAACTTAACGGAGAAGGAAGTATAGATGCGGGCTATTTTCCGAGAATTATTTCAGTAACCTTTATTATCCTTTGTATCATTAGTCTCTTTCAAACGATTAAAGCAAAAGATTATAAAGTAGATTTAGGAAATATTCATTTAGTGCTTATTTCTATCGGATTAACCGTTGTCTACTTCTTGCTTTGGAGTAACTTTGGATTTTTCTATCCACTAACATTTGTTTTCATGTTGAGTCTGTTTATGCTATTTAAGCCACGTCCTATTTTTAGTAAAGGTATTTTCACATTAAGTATATTGTCATTGTCGATGACAATTTTTATTTACTTTGTTTTCGAAAAAGTAATGAGCGTTCAGTTTTAGAGAAGAGAGGCGCATGCTATGACCATTTTTGGATTTGATATTTTAACTTTATTTTCTATTGGCAATTTACTTGCCATTTTATTAGGGACAACTGTCGGCCTCATTTTCGGTGCACTTCCAGGACTAGGTGCCATTATGGCGATGATTGTTTTGCTTCCTTTAACATACAGTATGGAGCCTGTAGCCGCAGTGTTATTATTACTTTCCGCATTTCAAGCTGCTGAGTATGGCGGTTCTATTTCTTCCATTGCACTAGGTATTCCAGGTACTCCGGCAGCTGCAGCTACAATATTGGATGGTAGTGCAATGGCTAAAAAGGGATATCCTGGTAAGGCTCTTGGCTATTCTTTAACAGCATCTACAATAGGTGCATTCGCAGGTGGTCTTGCATTGATATTTTTAGCACAACCTTTTGCGAAATTTGCTTTAAAATTATCTGAACCTGAATACTTCTTAATTGGAATTTTAGGTTTGATTGCCGTATCTATGATTAGTTCTAAGAATGCAATTAAGGGACTTATCTCTATGATGCTTGGATTGATGATCGGCACAATAGGTATGGATATGTTTACAGGTGAACAGCGTTTTACAATGGGACAAGCAGAGTTATTAGAAGGAGTAGGTATTTTACCTATTCTAGTAGGAGTTTTTGCTTTTCCAGAAATATTTAAACTTATCAATTTAGAGCTACGTAAAGTTCATGATGTTGGAAAACAAAATTTAAACACAAAAATTACACTCCGAGAATTACGAGACGTCTCCCAATCCACAATTATTGGATCGATATTAGGTGTTGTTCTAGGGATTTTACCTGGTCTTGGTGCTGTATCTGCATCTTGGTTTTCTTATGTAGTTGCTCAGAAAACATCAAAAACACCCGAGAAGTTTGGAACAGGACATCCAGAAGGAATTGCAGCGCCAGAATCAGCTAATAATGCGACTGTTGCATCTTCAATGATTCCTTTGTTAGCACTAGGAATTCCAGGATCTGTTGCGCCGGCAATTATTATGGGGGCGTTTATCATTCATGGTGTTCAGCCTGGACCTCGTATTTTCCAAAACAACTCAGATTTAGTATACGGCATTCTATTTGGTATATTGTTATCTACGGTCGCAATGTATGTAATGGGACGTTATGTAACATCATTATTTGCTAGAGCGCTAATTTTGCCAAATCCTATCTTAGTACCGTTTATTTACTTGATCACGATTATTGGTGTATTTGCTGCAAATGGATTGTTTTTCGACTTATGGGTAGCTTTGCTCATCGGTGTTATATGTTATCTCCTAATAGAAGCAAAGTTTTCAATGCCAACACTAATCATTGCATTTGTTTTAGCTCCTATTATAGAGGAAAGTTTTAGACGTGCATTAATTATTTCTAATGGTGATTTTTCAATTTTTTATACGAGAATTTACTCCATCATACTGCTTGTATTAATTGCACTGATCATTATTGTCCCAAATATTAACAAGTACCGTAATAAGAAAAAAACTTCATTAAATATTTGACTAAATAAAGATTGTAAAGGAGATGGAAATATGTCGGGGAACGGTAGTGAATTTATAGAGGTACGTAATCCGCGAACAGGTCAAAGTGATTATCAAATAGCTATACCTTCTAAAGAAGAACTACAAGAGCTTTGTGAAAATCTACGGACAAATCAGTTCGCTTGGGAGGCAATGGGTGTCAGCGGTAGAGTAGAAGTACTAAAACAATGGAAAGATTCCTTGCAACTTTCAAGAGAAGACTTATTATCTGCCAATGTAGCAGATACAGGAAGAATAAGGGAAAGTCTTCGTGAAGTAGATAATATATCTAAATGGGTGGATCGATGGAGCAAAATTGCAATTGAACAATTTAAAACATCAACACAGGATACTTCTATATCTACTGTGAAAGCGACAAGTGATTATTCTGCTTATCAATTAGTTGGTGTAATTAGTCCTTGGAATTTTCCGCTATCACTTTCACTCATGGATGCTATACCCGCATTATTATCTGGCTGTGCTGTTGTGATAAAACCTAGTGAAATCACACCGCGTTTTATTAAACCAATGATGGAATCGATCGAGCGTGTTCCAGAGTTAGCAAAAGTAATGCAATATGTTACAGGTGCAGGTGAAACGGGTGCCGAGCTAATTGAACATATTGACATGATATGCTTTACGGGAAGTGTCTCAACAGGTCGTAAAGTAGCGGTTAGAGCTGCAGAGCGTTTTATTCCAGCATTTTTAGAATTAGGTGGAAAAGACCCAGTTATTGTAACGGAGACAGCGGATATTGATCGAGCTACATCGGCAATTCTTGTAGGATCTGTACTTGGAGTAGGACATCAATGTTATTCCCTAGAAAGAATTTATGTAGCAGAATCTATTGAAACAGAATTTGTCGAAAAGTTGACGGAGAAAGCCAATAAATTGAAGCTTGCTTATCCAACTCCAGAAAGTGGTGAAATTGGTCCCATCATATTTGCACCTCAAGCGGAAATTATTAAAGCTCATTTAGATGATGCTGTGGAAAAAGGAGCAGTAATACATTGTGGTGGTGAAATCCAAATTATAGATGGAGGACTTTGGTGCAGACCAACAGTTGTAACGAATGTAACTTCTAATATGAAGCTAATACAAGAAGAAACATTTGGACCAATTATGCCTGTTATTACATTTCAAACAATTGAAGAAGCTATTGAACTTGCGAATGACTCGAAATATGGTTTAAGCGGTGCTGTGTTTGCAGGAACTATTGAAGAGGGCGAGCAAATTGCACAAAAAGTAGATGTTGGTGGTATTAGTATTAATGACACTGGACTTTCACCATTCTTTATCGGTGATGAGTTAGATATGGAAAAGACATCGTTTAAATCTTCTGGATTAGGTGGTTCAAGAATAGGCATATCATCTATTAAACGATTTGTCCGCAGGAAGGTACTTTTCAGCAATCATTCAACAGAAAAATCTGCTTGGTGGTATGAATAATTCATTTCAAAAGAATTTTTTTTGCTTTAACTGTTGCAATTATGCGATAAAAATATTTCGACCATGAAAATCCTTTTAGAAAATCAAAAAAAACAGTGTAATCATTGCATTTGTGCAATAGAAACGTGCATCTGAAGGGGGTGACTGTCGTAAGTAATCAAAATATCGCTGAAAGTGTCGAACGTCGTCAGAATGAGGAAACAGATCATAAACAAAATTATATGAATTTAGACGCCATATTTAATTCTGTGCACAATGGAATTCTTTCTATCGATGTAGAAGGTAAAATAACTGCGATGAATCCTGCTGCTGAAAGAATGGCAAAAACTAAAAAAGACGAAGCCATTGGAAAGTTTCTGAATGAGGTTGTTGCTCCATCAGGTCTTTTAAATGTCATCCGAACTGGTGAACGACATTCTGAAAAGTATACAGTGGGTAATCGTAAATATCTAGCACATCGATCGCCAATATTTGAAGGGAAAAAATTAGTGGGTGCAGTTGGGGTTTTCCAGGAAATCGCGGAAGTGGAAATGATATCGAATGAATTGTCGACTGTGAGGCAATTGGTCGATGAAATTGAAACGATTATGAATCATTCTCAATCTGGAATATGCATTGTAGACTCAGCTGGTATGATTATTCGTAAAAATTTAGAATTTGATCGAATATATTTTACAACTGGTTTTAATCGGAAGCAATCAGAATTCCGTAAAATTGTTTATGACATTATATGCTCGAAACAAGAATACAAAATCACTCAAAAACATCCAGAATCAAAAAAGAAATATACGTTGTCAGGTTATCCGATTTTAAATGAAAAAGGCGTGGTAGAAAGAGTGGTTTTGTTTGTCGAAGAAATTTCGTCAGTTGATGAGTTAAAGTCAAAGCTAGTAACGATGCAAAGACGTTTAGCAGATAAAGAACAACGAGATCCACTCATTTTATATTCCGATTCAATGAAAATTTTACATTCGCAAATGCACCAAGCCTCTCAGACAGAAGTGACAATCTTAATACAAGGAGAACAAGGTACAGAACAAGAGAAAATAGCTTCTACCATTATTGAAATGGGTGATAGAAAAAATGCTCCGTACCTTACTATAGATTGCTCAATACTTTCTGAAAAAGAATTAGACCAAGAATTATTCGGATATTATGAGAGGGCAAATGAACGACAAAATGTAGTTGGATGCTTCGAACAGGCAGATGGGGGTACTATTTTTTTACGTAATATTGATCAAATGCCCATGTTCGTTCAAGTTAAATTGCTTCGACTTCTGAAAAGTCAATCAGTTGAAATGGAAAATACTTTAGAGAGAAAAATTGTCGATGTGCGACTAATTGTTTCTACTCATAAGGATTTAAAAAAATATGTAGCACAAGGAAAATTTAATGAGGATTTATACTACATGCTACATATCGTAACATTTACTATGCCCCCCCTTAGGGAACGTAAGGAAGATTTATCTGAGCTACTACAACAAAAATGGGCAGAACTCACGAAAAGATATAATAAGGATTTGTTGATTGAAAAAGAAGCATTATCCCGCCTTGTTACATATCATTGGCCGGGAAATGAACGAGAATTATTTCATGTGCTAGAACATTTGTTTATTTCTACTTCAAGAAAAATACATGTAGAAGCAGTTGCCGCTTTACTTGGAGATGAGAAACCAGTTTATATCAATAAAATCATGCCGTTACGTGAAGCGGTAGAAGAATTAGAGAAGGAATTAATACAGCTAGCAAGTACAAAATTCAAAACTTCCAAAGAAATCGCTAATGTTTTACAAGTAAATCCATCTACAGTTTTCAGAAAGATAAAAAAACTAGAACTGGAATAATATATTTGTTATTCAAAAGAAAGGGGACAAGCTTTAGTGGTAAAGATTATTTCCCATACAGATGCTATAAATTATATTAAAAACGGTGATACATTGCTTGTTGGCGGTTTTGGTCTTTCCGGAACGCCTTTGAGTTTATTAGATGCAATTGCAGATTCCCCGTTAAAAGACTTGACTGTTGTTAGTAATAATTTAGGTGAAGAAGGAAAAGGCCTTGGTAAGTTATTGTTTAAGCGCCAATTAAAAAAAGCTGTCGGTTCTTATTTTACAACTAACCGGGATGCAGTGAGAGATTGGTCAGCGGGTCTTCTAGAAATTGAACTTGTTCCTCAAGGGACGTTGGCTGAAGCAATCCGTTGCGGTGGGGCGGGTATCGGTGGTTTTTATACGAAGACGGCTGTAGGCACGAAGTTATCTGAAGGAAAAGAAGAAAAAGAAATTGATGGTGAAGTATATATTTTGGAGAAAGCGATTAAAGGCGATGTATCACTTATTAAAGCAAAAAAAGCAGATCAATTAGGAAATTTAGTATATGAAGCGACTAGTCGTAATTTTAATGCTGTGATGGCAACGGCGAGTAGCATTGTTATCGCCGAAGTAGATGAAATTGTTGAAGTAGGTGATCTCTCACCAGGCGATATCGTTACTCCGCATGTATACGTCGATTATATTGTACTGAGTAAGTATGTGAAGAAGGAGGGAAGATATGTCGAGTCAAGCAGAGCGTATAACGATTGCTAAACGGATTGTGAAAGAGCTGAAGGAAGGACAGGCCGTTAATTTAGGAGTAGGAATACCGACATTAATTCCGGATTATTTAGGAGATAAAAAACTTTATTTACAGTCGGAAAATGGATTGCTAGGGATGGGTCCTACACCTGCTGATACTGAAATTGATATGGATCTGATAAGTGCTAGCAAAAAACCTATCACGGCAGACCTTGGAGCGTCTTTGTTTGATAGTTCCGACTCATTTGCTATGATTCGTGGCGGTCATATTGATATAGCAGTCCTCGGTGCATTGCAAGTCGATCAAAATGGAGAAATTGCTAATTGGGCAGTGCCTGGAGAAACAATTCTAGGTGTTGGAGGAGCGATGGATTTAGTATCTGGCGCTAAAAAGATTATTGTTGCAACGCTACATACTGCTAAAGATGGAAGTCCTAAATTAGTCAAAGAGTTAACATATCCTTCTAGTGGTAGCCGTACAGTAGACATGGTTGTAACTGAGCATGCGGTATTTACATTTACTCAAGGACAGATGAAATTAGTAGAAATTTTATCAGATATAACAGTTGATAAATTAAAAGAAATTACAGCTGCTGAATTTGAAGTTGTTACTGCACCAGTAGTAAATTGAAATATTAGAAAAAGGTGGTTAAATTGTGAAACAAGTCACAGTAGTAGGCGCGGGTGTCATGGGAAAAGGGATTGCTTACGCATTTGCAACGGCAGGATATCGTGTGTATTTAAATGATTTAAACGAAGAAGTGCTTGGAAAGGCTAAAAAAGAAATCCACGCGCTACTTAACAATAGTGTGAAAAGAGGCTTTCTAGAAGAACAACAATGCAAAGCGGCTGAAAGGAATCTCTATTTTGAATCAGATTTGTCAACAGCTGCAAAGGAATCAGATCTAGTGATTGAAGCAGTTTTAGAAAGAATGGATCTGAAAATCAAGATTTTTAAACAGCTTGATGAGATTTGTAAACCAGAAGCGATATTAGCTACGAATACATCGACAATGAGTCCAACTGAAATTGGTGCACAAACAAGTCGTTCACATAAAGTAGTTGCTATGCATTTCTTTAATCCGGTTCACAAAATGAAGTTAGTAGAAGTGATCCGTGGTTTGGAAACTTCCGATGATACAGTTAATTTAATTAAAGAATACACAGAATCATTAGGGAAAACAGCTGTGGAAGTTAATGAATTCCCCGGTTTTGTTACTTCCCGCATGAATTGTTTAATCGGAAATGAAGCAATGAATATGTTAATGGAAGGCGTTGCAACAGCGAAAGATATTGATCAAGCAATGAAGCTAGGGCTAAATCATCCAATGGGACCATTAGAATTAGCAGATTTAGTAGGTTTAGATACACGTTTACGCAATATGGAGTACTTATATGCGACTTTAGGAGAAAAATACCGTCCTTGTCCATTATTGACGAAGTATGTAAAGGCCGGGAGATTAGGAAAGAAGAGTGGCAAAGGATTTTATGACTATGAAACTAAATGAAAATTTGAAATCAAAAGGGGATAATAATAATGGATTTTAACTTATCAGAGGATATTCAGTTTTTACAGGAAATAGTACGTAAATTTGTTAAAGAAGAAGTAGAAGCAGTAGCAATGGAAATTGAAGAAAATGATCATATTCCAGAAAGAATAGTAGAAATGTCAAAAGAGATGGGTCTTTTCGGACTCAGCATTCCAGAAGAGTACGGCGGCTTAGGATTAAGTATGGTAGACAAATGTGCAATTTACGAGGAACTAGGTAAAACACATAATGGTTATACCACATTAATCGGCGCGCATACGGGCATCGGAAGTGTAGGGATTGTAGAACTAGGTAATGAACAGCAAAAGAAAAAATACTTACCGAAAATGGCGACAGGTGAATGGATTGGTGCATTCGCACTGACGGAACCGAGTGCAGGATCAAATGCGGCTAACTTGAAAACGACAGCTGTAAAAAAAGGTGATAAATATATCATTAATGGATCTAAGCATTACATAACGAATGCTGTCGATGCACATGTATTTACTGTCATGGCTGTAACAGACAGCTCAAAAGGAGCGAAAGGAATTACTTCGTTTATTGTAGAAAAAGATATGCCTGGTTTTTCACTAGGATCAATTGAAAAGAAGATGGGACTAAAAGGTTCTCATTCTGCAGAACTATTTTTCGAGAATATGGAAGTTCCTGAAGAAAATGTATTAGGTGAAGAAGGACAAGGTTACATTAATGCGTTGAAAATTTTGGCAAATGGCCGTGCTGGATTGGCAGCACGTAATTTAGGTTCTTGTGTAAAACTATTAGAACACTGTATGGATTACACTCATGAACGTGAACAATTTGGTAAACCAATCATCGAAGTGCAAGTGATTCAACATATGCTTGCTGATATTAGTATGCAAATAGAAGTATTGCGTTCTATGACGTATCGTGCAGCGTGGATGACAGATCAAAAAATGCGTGTAGTACGTGAGGCGGCAATAGCTAAATTGTTTGGTTCCGAAGTATATAACCGTATTGCAGATGCAGCAGTGCAAATTCATGGTGGAGTTGGGTATGTTGCAGAATATCCAATTGAACGTTACTTCCGTGATGCTCGAATTACAAAAATTTACGAAGGTACATCGGAAATTCAACGTAATATTATAGCTAGTGAACTTATTCGCGAGTATGCAAAGGGGAGATAAGCAATGCGAGATACTTACATCGTCCACTCCGTTAGAACGGCTATTGGAAAATTAGGAGGAGCCCTTCAAGACGTGCCAGTTGACCACTTAGCAGAAGCGGTAATTCGCGAAGTGATGAAGCGTACAAATGCGGATGTATCGGTAGATGAAGTGATTATTGGTCAGGCGAAGCAAAGTGCAGATACGTCAAACCTAGCAAGACTTGCTACGCTACGAGCGGGTTTATCCGTAGAAATTCCTGGATATACTGTTCATCGTCAATGTGGTTCGGGTCTACAAGCAATTAATAATGCTGATCAGCAAATCAGATTAGGTCTGTCCGATGTAATCATTGCAGGTGGAGCAGAAAGTATGAGTACTGCACCTTATTATTTACGAAATGCTCGCTTTGGTTATAGTGCAGGAAATGGTATGTTACTAGATCCAAATACGGAGAGTCAACCTTGTTCTCAGCCAGTAGAGATATACGGTGATTTAACGATGGGGTATACAGCAGAAAATCTAGCTGAACAATTTAATATCTCACGTGAAGAACAAGATGAATTTGCACTTAGAAGTCAAAATCTTGCAGCTAGGGCAATTAGAGAAGGGCGTTTCTCTGAAGAAATTGTTCCTTTTGAAGTAAAAGGGAGAAAAGGAGTCACTATATTTCGAGAAGATGAACATCCTCGCTCTACAACGATTGAAAAGTTAAGTAAATTAAAAGCTGTATTTAAAGAGGGGGGTTCAGTCACCGCGGGCAATGCTAGTGGTCGGAATGACGGCGCTTCTGCACTTTTACTCATGTCTGAAGAGAAATTGAAAGAGTATGGGTTAAAAGCTGAAGCGAAAATTCTTTCACAAGCAGTTAGTGGTGTTTCACCTGAAATTATGGGAATTGGCCCCGTCACTTCTACAAAGAAAGCGCTAGAGCAATGCGGACTTACGATGAAAGATATTGGTCTTATTGAATTAAACGAAGCTTTCTCAGCTCAAGCTCTATCGGTTATCAAAGAATTGAATATTGATATGGATATTGTAAATGTCAACGGAGGTGCTATTGCGCTAGGACATCCAATTGGTGCGACAGGAGCTATTTTGATGACAAAGCTTTTAGCAGAAATGAAAAGACGAAATGTGAAGTATGGACTTGTTACCCTTTGTATCGGCGGTGGACAAGGTATTACAACTATCGTAGAAAATATGCATTGAGATAAGAAATAGGGAGGAAATTTGATGAATATTTATGTGCTTATAAAAAGAACATTTGATACAGAAGAAAAGATTACAGTTACAAATAGTGAGATTGCGGAAGACGGAGCAGAGTTCATTATTAACCCTTACGATGAATACGCCATTGAAGAAGCAATCCAAGTGCGTGATGAGAATGGTGGAGAAGTTGTTGTTGTAACAATCGGTAATGAAGAAGCTGAGAAACAGCTCCGTACTGCTCTTGCAATGGGCGCTGATAAAGCAGTACTAATTAATACAGAAGACGACTTAGATGAAATGGATGAATTTACAGTAGCAAATATATTGGCAGAATATTTAAAAGATAAACAAGTGGATTTAATTCTAGCAGGAAATGTGGCAATTGATGGTGGATCAGGGCAAGTGGGTCCGCGTGTCGCAGAACTACTTGATATCAATTATGTCACGACAATCACTAGTTTGAAAGTAGATGGCAAAGATGTAAAACTAGTTAGAGACGTAGAAGGTGACTCAGAAACGATCGAGACGTCACTACCCTTACTGATTACTGCGCAACAAGGACTAAACGAACCACGCTATCCATCTCTTCCAGGCATAATGAAAGCAAAGAAAAAACCGCTTGAAGAATTAGAGCTGGACGACTTGGAAATAGATGAGGATGATGTCGCTCCAAAAACGGAAACGGTAGAGATTTTTTTACCACCCGAAAAAGCAGCGGGGCGTGTGCTAGATGGTGAAACGAACGATCAAGTGAAAGAATTAGTTGGATTATTGCGTACAGAGGCAAAAATTATATAAATTAAATAATACGAACGTTAACTATAAATTGTAGGAGGAACATAGATGTCTAAAAAAATAGTAGTACTCGGTGAAGTACGAGAAGGTACTTTGCGAAATGTATCATTCGAAGCAATTGCGGCAGCAAAGAAGATATTCGCTGATGCAGAAGTAGTTGGTGTCGTATTTGGAGATGCTGTTAAAGAGATAGCGGTAGAAATGTATCATTATGGTGCTGACCGTGTAATTATCTCCGAGCATCCGCAATTGAAACAATATACGCCAGATGGTTATGGGCAAGCATTCCTTGCAGTCTATGAACAAGAAAAGCCTGATGCAATCGTTTTTGGTCATACAGCACTTGGTAAAGATTTGTCACCGAAAATCGCAAGTAAATTGTCAACTGGTTTAATCTCCGATGTCACTGCCATTGAAGGAGAAGGTGAGGAATTACTATTCATTCGCCCCATCTACTCAGGTAAAGCATTTGAAAAAGTTAGAAGTAAAGAACATATGCAATTCATTACTATTCGTCCTAATAACATAAAACCACTTGATCGTGACCCAAGTCGATCAGGCGATATATCCTCTATTTTGGTAGATATTCAAAATATTCGTTCTATTATTAAAGAAGTTGTAAGAAAATCAACAAAAGGTATCGATCTTTCAGAAGCAAAAGTCGTAGTAGCTGGTGGACGGGGACTCAAAGGAGAGGAAGGCTTTGAGATGCTACAGAAACTGGCAGATATTTTAGGTGGTGCGGTTGGGGCGTCGCGTGGCGCGTGTGACGCGGACTATTGTGACTACTCATTACAAATAGGCCAGACAGGGAAAGTTGTTACTCCGGATCTTTATATAGCAGTAGGTATATCTGGTGCTATTCAACATATGGCAGGTATGTCCAATTCTAAAATTATTGTAGCAATCAATAAAGATCCAGAGGCAAATATCTTTAAAGTTGCCGATTATGGCATAATAGGAGACTTATTTGATGTTCTTCCTATTCTGATTGAAGAACTAGAGCAAGTCAAAGTACATTAATTCATACAAAAATTTATTTCAATCTTGTAAGTGTATGGGAAACAATATAACTCATAGCTGAGGACATTGTGAGAACTTGCGACTCTATAGTATAAATGATTCTGTATGAATAATGAGTGTGATTTTGCCAGTGATTGAAGAATAATAAGTATTGTTAGCAAGCTTGTTGATTTTCCGAAGAAAAGTATTGAAATTTTGATTGAAATCTTTCTCATATTATATTAACATATTGCACTCTATTCAGTTATTGCTAAAAGAAAGGGGTGGCGAAATGGCTAAAGAACTTAAGTTTAATGAGGATGCGCGTCATGCCATGCTCAGAGGTGTCAACAAATTAGCGGATGCGGTTAAAGTTACTTTAGGCCCCAAAGGACGTAATGTTGTCTTACAAAAACACTTTGGTTCTCCATTGATTACTAATGACGGTGTAACGATTGCTAGAGAAATTGAGTTGGCTGATCCATATGAAAACATGGGCGCTACACTCGTCGCTGAAGTAGCTTCAAAAACGAATGATATGGCAGGAGATGGAACGACGACTGCTACTGTGCTTGCACAGGCGATGATTAGTGAAGGTATTAAAAATATAACTGCAGGTGCTAACCCAGTAGGGATTCGTCGAGGAATTGAAAAGGCTGTAGAAATAGCTGTAAGTTCACTTAAACAGAACTCACATAAAATTAACAGTAAAAAAGAAATTGCACAAATAGCCTCGATATCTTCAGGAGATCATGAAATTGGTAAATTGCTATCTGAAGCTATGGAACGTGTCGGACGTGAAGGTGTTATTACAATTGAAGAGTCAAAAGGTTTCAATACTGAATTAGAAGTAGTTGAAGGTATGCAATTTGATCGTGGCTATGCATCATCCTATATGTCGACGGATATGAATAGCATGGAAGCTATTCTCGATAATCCCTATATCTTACTGACTGATAAAAAGATAATGAAAGTTGCTGATATTGTTCCGATTCTAGAAAAAGTAATGAAAACAAGTCGTCCTCTTTTAATGATTGCTGAAGATATAGAAGGGGAGGCTTTGGCTGCACTTGTTGTCAACAAATTACGTGGAACGTTTCAAGCTGTCGCAGTTCGAGCACCAGGCTTTGGTGAACGGAGAAAAGCGATGCTCGAAGATATTGCAGTGTTGACGGGCGGATATGTAATTGCTGAAGATTTGGGTACCGATTTGAAATCAGCCGATTTGGATCAATTTGGAAGTGCATCAAAAGTAATTGTTTCTAAAGATAAAACGATAATCGTCAATGGTAAGGGAAGTACGGATCATATTAATGAAAGAGTTCAGTCGATAAGACGTCAATTAGAAGAGACTGATTCAGAATTTGATGTTGAAAAACTTAAAGAACGTCTCGCAAAGTTAGCGGGAGGTATTGCAGTAATTAAAGTGGGGGCAGTAACTGAAACAGAACTGCGCGAAAGAAAATTAAGAATTGAAGATGCGCTAAATGCAACAAGAGCTGCGATAGAAGAAGGAATCTTAGCGGGGGGTGGGACTGCGCTTATCAATACGTATCATGATGTTGAAAAAGCTCTAGATGAGTTGGATGGTGATCCGGCAACTGGAGTCAAGATTGTTTTAAGAGCACTAGAAGAGCCGATTAGACAGATTGCTATTAATGCTGGACTTGAAGGGTCGATTATTGTAGATCAATTGAAGAGAGCGGATGTAGGAATTGGTTATAATGCAGAAGAAGACAAATGGGTGAATATGATTCATGCCGGTATTATTGACCCGACAAAAGTAACGCGCTTTGCACTTCAACATGCAGCATCTGTAGCAGCATTATTACTTACAACAGAAGTGGCAGTTGCGAATTTACCTGGCACTGAAGAAGAATCTATGGATGCAGCAATGGGACATGGTCATATGCATTAAAAAAGATCAAGTAGCGTATTTTTAAAATCCGCTACTTGACCTTTTTAATAGATTTCTAAGCCGATAATTGCTTCAGAAATTTCCTCTGCAGTCGATTTCAATAGTTTTTTCACGCTATCAGTATCAATCAACGGTTTATAATGACTTAATATGTAAGCACCCAAACCAAGAATTATCTCTCCATTTTCATCGAGAATTGGACAGGCAATTGAAGAAATCGTATCTATGTATTCCATATCACTTTCCGCAAAACCTGTGCTTCGAATGGTTTCAAGTTCATTTTGAAGTTGCGCTAGTGATGTGTTTGTTCGAGTAGTATATTGAGGTAGCACTCCATTAATTTGTTGTTTTTCTAAAATAGATACTTGTTCATCTTTTGGAAGATAGGAAAGAAAGCATTTACCTAATGCACCATATGGAATAGGGAACATATCACCGCTAAATTGTAATCTGATTGGAAGAGTTGGTTCTTGTTTAGCGACATATGCTAAAAAGTTATCAGAAGTTCGCTTAACAATGACAAATGTTATTTCTGGATGCGCAATTTTTTCTAAAATAGTACTAACTGCTGAAATATATGTATTCATTTGTTTTGCACGTTCTCCAATGACAACAAAACGATAGCCAAGTGAATATTGCTTTGTTAAATCATCAAATTTTATATATCCAAGAGATTCTAACGTTTTCAATACCCGGAAACAAGTACTTTTATTGAGATTCAACATTTCTGATATTTGTGTCATAGAAGAAGATTTCCATTCGCTTTTCGATAAAAATTCTACTATATTAAATGCAGTTACAACTGCAGGTACATGATTGGCCATATGCATAAATCATCCTCTTCTAAAACTTAGTAAGCGTAATTTTTGATTCGAATTAAAATAATGTATAAACGGTTCAGATGTATAAAATAAAGAGGAAAAATCTCCTTATAAACTCTAGACAGAGTATGTAAAGAGATTTACATCCATTTTCAACAGTTATTATACACGTTCGTTGTGTATACGATCTCCCTCTACCCAGCAAGCATGTGTTCCGGTCTGGATTCTTTCCGGAAGAATAATGCGCGCAACAGGTCCAGCTTCTATATCATCAGCGCGAAGAATAAGGCATTCTGAACGATCCTCTTGTGTATCAGTGACTAAAGTAATAATATATCCATCATCTTCTGCAGAGGCATCTCGATTTAGAGCTATTTGTGGCTCATCTCCATAGCGATGCTCGCCATATTCATATTTTGTCGCAGTACCCATCAATAGATCATATTTTTTAATCCCTATAAACGACCATTCACCTTTTTTGAATAAGGTGTTATAGCTATAACGATATTTATATCCTTGATAATCATTACTTACTACTGGGAATTCTGTGACTTCATCATCAATTTCTTCTTCTTTTGTTTTACCAGTTTTCAAGTTGAAACGCCATCTATACATATGTGTCTGTGTATTGTGTTTATCCAAATGATCAATAATTTTTTGAAAACGATCTCCGCCTTGAACACCGACAGCAGGCTTTTTAGGATTAAATGATACACATGCATCCATGACAACTTCGTCACCGTCTTCAAAGCAATTTGCTACATGGAGAATATGGCATGAGGTTGCTTCAAACCATCTGATCTTGGAATTATCGCCATGTCTTGGAATTACACCAAATCTAGCAGGTACTTCGGGGTGAAATTCATTTTTTCTAATTCCTTTCTTCAATAATTCATCATCAAAGAAGAAAGGTAAGTCATGTAAAATTGAATAATGTTCTGTAATGCCCATGTCATGCGGCCAACGCGTACCAGGCAATTCAATTGGAACATAATGAGCAAGTTGATTATTTTTATCAATAATACCATAGTTCATATACGGATAGGAATGACCGTAATTAAAAAACATCATTTCACCTGTTTTTAAATCTACTTTATAATGAGATGCAATACCATGTGGTTGCAGTTCGCGTCCCCAACTATCCGTCCCAAGAGGTTCTAATGTTATTGGATCTAAACGATGAGGTTCACTGCCTTGTGACATACTAGCAATTAGTTTTCCGGCATGCCCGAGTACATCCGTTCCAGCATTATCTTTCATAGCGCCGATAGCTCCCCATCCGCGATAAGTAGCTAGATGTGGTTCTAAAATTCCAGGCCATAAAGATTTTCCTGCTGCTTGTTCTGCTAGAAATCCAGGAGTACGTACAAAACGATTTCTGTAGGTCGCTTTTCCATTTTCAAAATGAATAGCGTGTAACATACCATCCCCATCAAAAGGATGGTATGTTCCGATCGGCGCATGTACTTGGTTATGTGTATTCCTTACGTAGATCCCATGCAAATCGCTTGGTATTTCTCCTAACACTGTTAATGAATCAGTATCAGCTGTATATTCTTTCGAATTTGGCTTAAATAAATCTTTTAAGAAGGGATTATCTGTTTCTTCAGGTACAGTTATTTTAACCTCATTATGAACTTTAATCAAATTAGCCAACTCCTTTTTATTATTGTATTCCCTTGAGGGAAAGTCTTTCTCTATGAGGAATGTATATTTAATATATAAGAAGTTATGCATTTTGTCAATATATTTATGTTTTTTAGAAAAATTAATTTAATGATTTATGAAGTGAAGATTGTGCAATATGATATTTTTTATGAATGCTATTGATCATAAGAATACTGAGTTTATCTATAAAAGAAAAATTATCAAGCTGGCACTTCTGAATAACTATTCATAACTGAATCAGTAATCATTCTATTGATAAGCAAAAAGTAAGCGAGTGTTCGTTTGAATGTATAGAATGGGTCATAGCTACTTTAAAAGCATACGTACGTAAGGAGAGAATAAAGTGAATCGTATTAAGAAAATAGAAGAATGGAGAAGACTACTCGAAAAGTCAGATGATCAGCCGTTTCTGTTATTTAAATTAAGTATGACATGTTTTGCAAGTATAACAGCAAAGAAGGAATTACAGAAATTGCGAACAAAGCTACCGATCTATGTAGTGATCGTTCAACTAAATAAGAAGTTATCAGAAGCTATTGAATCAGATCTTGGTGTTAAACATGAAACACCTCAACTATTAATAGTAAAAGATAAAAGAGGAATTTGGCAGGCAACGCATTATCATATTAAAGAAAAGAAAGTGAAAGAGGCAGTTGAAACGTATGTGACGCAAAAATAGCTATAAAATGAAAACCTACTTTATTAAGCAGGTTTTTTTTAGTCATAGAAGATAGTATAACAGTTGTATGATGTAGGCGATAATGTAGTATCATTACTTTAGAATTCTCTGTGATAAGTATTAATGTATAAAATCATTGCTTATAGTAAGCATCTTTTTCCTGTTATTTGTAAAATAAGTAGTGTGCCACTATTCTAAATTACTATGATAATGCGCATTCTATATATAAGAAACGTTTAGAAAGGATAGAGTTAAGAATGACCAGTATATTTCCTCAAATTTATGATCTAGCTATGCGCCCTTTCGAAGCAACCAGTTTTAAGAAAGTACGGAATGAATTAGTGCGCTCGGCTACGGGAAAGGTGCTGGAAGTTGGTTCGGGAACGGGTATTAATTTCCCTTTCTATGAACAAGCACAATGTGTAGTAGCAATTGAGCCAAATCCGAAAATGAATAAACTGGCAGTGAAGCGCGGAAGAAATTCACACGTACGCATTATTTTACATGAAGCTTCAGCTGAATCGCTGCCGTTTGATGATAATACGTTTGATACTGTCATCGCGACTTTAGTTTTTTGCACGATTCCTAATCCGCTTCGAGCGTTACAGGAAATTCAACGTGTCAGTAAACCAAATGCAAGAATTTTATTTTTTGAACATGTGCAAATGGAACAAAAGATATTGGCGAAAGCTCAAGATTTTTTAAGTCCTTTTTGGGCGAGAATTTGCGATGGCTGCCAGCTAAACCGTGATACAGTGTCTCTAATTACATATTCGGGTATTGAAATAATAACTATTCACTCACTTTATGCAAAATTGTTTTTATCGATCAAATGTCGAAATATGAAAAAGGGTTAAAAAGAGCCCGTCCTAATTTAGGAAGGGTTAAATGAAATTCAATATACACATATGTATTAATTTCTAAGCTAGAACCTAAAAGGAGTACCACATAGTGATTCAATCTATTTTATCTAATTTGGCAGTTATCTTACTAAGTCACTTAGCAGTTACCACACTAATAGGGTATAGAGAAAGATTTTCAAAGCTAATGTTGCAAATAAGTATTGTGCTGTTAATGTCAATTACTATTATTTCCATGTTTTATCTTCCTATCTTCTTAGGAGAGTATAGATTTGATTTACGTTTAATCCCTTTAACTGTTTTAGCTATTTTTAGCAGTTGGCGAATTACCCTTTCTACACTATTCCTAGCATGCCTATGGCGTTTTTTTATGGGAGGGGATGGAGCGATTCCCGGTATAGTGTTTGGAATGGTTCTCCCCACTGTTTTTGCGTTAATTTATGCTAAATTTATTGGAAGAAAAGGACGTTTTTGGGATCGCTTTATCATCGTATCGATCTGTTGGGCACTTTCAGATATTCCTCTCATGTTTATTTTGAATGACGGTTTTGAAATCCTATTGGACATCGGGCTGTGGCGGTATAGTTCATTTATTATAGCCACACTGATCTATTATACAGTCATTCAAATTGAGAATAATAGAATCGAAATGAAAGCCCAGCTACAGTTTCTTGCCACTCATGATCAGCTGACTGGTTTGTTAAACAGACAGGAATGTATACGTCTTGCGGAAGTAAAAATAAAAGCGAATGATGAGTGTAAACAGCATTATATCGCCATGTTCGATATCGACAATTTTAAAAAGCTCAATGATCAGTATGGACATGTCGCGGGAGATGAAGCTTTAATACAAATATCTCGTATTTTTGCATCATTCAAAACTGACCAATTGATCATAGCGCGTTATGGCGGGGAAGAGTTCATGATACATTTATGTACAAAAGATCACGCAGAAGCTATCGCCTTAATAGAAAAAATTCAAGAACGAATTCGCTTAACAAATTTTAATATCACAGCAACCCAATCTATTCCGGTCACTGTATCGATAGGATTAGCTCATTGGATAGAAAATACACCGCTTCAAAACGCGATTGAAGAAGCAGATCACAAATTATATCTTGCTAAAGAATTAGGGAAAGATCAATTAGTCGTATAATTAATAGTATAGATGATTTGATAGGCAGTTTTAGTTATACTAAATGAATACAAGTAAAGGAGGTTACAATCTATGCAACTATCTGCACGCAATCAACTGAAAGGGACTGTAACAGAAATCAAGCCGGGACCCATTTCAACAGAGGTCACAATTGATGTCGGAGGAACGGAAATCGTTTCTAGCATTACTTCCGGTTCTGCAGAAGCTTTACATTTGAAAGTTGGCGATTCAGCAGTAGCAATTATTAAAGCAAGCGCTGTAATGGTCGGTAAAGAGTAAATATCATACTAAGCTGTTTATGGAATTTACAATGATTCCATAAACAGCTTTTTTATAGTAAAGTTCTGATTAATCTCTCTCTGAATGGGAATAAAATTGTATAGAGAGGAAGGGTAACAATGAAAAAAACATTAGTTGCAAGTTCGATTTTATGGTTATGTACTTTATTGAGTGCATGTTATACAGACAAGGAAAATCCATCACAGCCTACTGAAATTGAAGCAACAAAAAATAACGGAGAAATGGAACTATCCACGTCCCCTGTAGAACAACCAAAAAGTGATTCTGACAAACAAAAAGAGCCAACCCAACAACAAGTACTCTCAAAGGTCTCAGAACAGCTCGGATCAACTGTTAATATTAAGTTGCCAAACCAACTGCCATTGCAAAAAGGAAAATATCTAACTGCTACAATAAGTCAAGAATCAAATATTCGTGAGATTACGTTTTATTCTACAGCTCAACCATTGCCACTTAACGACAAAATAATAAACGATAACTCTTCGACTGTAGAAAAAATAGCAGTTCTTCGAGTGAAAAATTACAGTACAGAGCAAGTGGCTGATGAACAAATTGGATTTGAAGATTACGCTTCAATTGGTGGAGAGCCTGTAGATCTGGGTCATTCCATTACTGGTTTTCAAGATGCGGGAGTTGGTCAGCTGTGGACAAGTTGGAATGAAGGGCGATGGGCGTTAGCGACCCATACGTATACAGATCAACCAGAACTAGGTATAGAGCTGGCTAAGAGAAGTGTCGAATATTTGGAGTCCTATGCTTTGCCAATACCAAAAGAACATGGACTCATTCATTTAAACGCTACAGGAGACAATCAGTATGCATTGTGGGCAGACGGCAAACTTGTGTATGAACTCTCAGACATAATATCACCGGACGACTTGCTGGAAATTGCCGTAAGTTTCCAGTCTGCTGAGTAATGTGTAGAAAGGGTTGTGAAAATTTGAAAAAGATCGTTTTATTTGCGGTTGTGTCTGCATTCCTACTATCAGCTTGCGGCAGTAATAAAATTGATGATACTACTGCGAAGCTATACAGTGATAAAGCTGAACGAATTGTTTCATTATTACATGAAGAAAATTTTGATGAAATGCGTACGATGTTTGATGAGGCGATGAAAGAAGCAATGCCGGTTGAGCAGTTACAAGTGATTGCGGATATCGTAAAAGAATCAGGTGAATTTGTAAGATTCGAAAATTCATCCAGTAGTTTACGTGAGGGTTACTATATAATCAATCTCGTCACTGCATATAGTAAGTATCGGCGTGTGTATACACTAACATTCGACGATCAGCAACGTATGGCCGCATTCCATGTGAAGTGAAAAATAACCACCAAATTGTATGTTGCAGTGGCAATCGTTCGCAAGTAGCGAGTGAATTGCTATTGGCTGAAGGGTACGATGTAGTAAACGTGTCGGAAGGGATGTCCAGTTGACGAGGGGATGTTGAGTAAAATAGTAGTCATGCATGTAGACTGTCATCTGCATGCATTTTTATTATCAATTTATCAAATCTAACCTGAAATGTCCATTCACTGTAGATGATTCTCTACACGTGTAAACTACAAGCATAAAGGGTAGTTCATTACAGAGTAGAGATTTTTGGAAGATACATAATGAAGGAGGAGAATGACTATGGTGAAAGAGTACGATTTGGTAGTCATCGGTACGGGGAGTGCAGGCTCCATTACAGCTATGAAATGTAAGGAGGCTGGTTGGAGTGTAGCAATTATTGATCATCGTCCATTTGGTGGCACGTGTTCGCAACGTGGTTGTGATCCGAAAAAGGTATTAGTGGAAGTAGCCGAATTAATTGACTGGAATAAGCGCATGCATGGGAAAGGTATTATTGAAGACAGTACAATTGATTGGCCGGAATTAATGGCTTTTAAAAGCACATTTACGGAAACAATTCCTGAAGATACTGAAGAGAAATTTGGGGAAGCGGGAATTGATATGTACCATGGAGCAGCTTTTTTTCAAAGTGAAAATGAATTGAAAGTTTGTAATGACATAGTAAAAGGTAAATACATTTTGATCGCATCAGGTGCGGAGCCATTAAAAATGGGAATTGAAGGCGAAGAATATTTGCGGACAAGCGATGACTTCCTAGATTTGAATACATTACCTAAAAAGATCGTTTTCGTTGGCGGCGGTTTTATCTCCTTTGAATTCGCTCATATTGCTGCACGCGCAGGTTCAGAAGTGCATATTTTACACAGAAGTGAACGTGCTCTAAAATATTTTGACTCTGATTTAGTACAATCTCTTATTAAGTATTCTAGAGAACTGGGGATTCATATCCATTTAGAAACTGCTGTTCATAAGATTGAGATGTGTGGTGATTCTTATATTGTTCATGGAGAGCAAGAAGATCGTAGTGTCAATTGGAAAGCAGATATTGTGATTCATGGAGCCGGACGTTCACCTTCACTAGACATGGATTTGGAGAAAGGAAATGTAGCGACAGACAAGCAAGGTGTATGTGTTAATGAATATATGCAAAGTACGAGTAATCCGCATGTCTATGCTGCTGGGGATGCTGCTTCTACAAACGCACCCCCGCTAACACCTATTGCAACGACTGAATCTCATGTGGTTGCGTCGAATCTATTGAAAGGAAATAAGAAAACGGCGGATTATCCAGTCGTTCCATCAATTGTTTACACGGTTCCTATGCTTGCATCAGTCGGAATGAGTGAGGAGCAGGCGAAAGAGTCCGGCAAAAAGATTTATGTAAAAGCTCAAGATACAACAGACTGGTTCAGTCATAAAATCACGAATGAAGGAGTAGCAGGCTTTAAAGTAATTATTGATCAAGAAGAGAGAATTGTACTGGGGGCTCATTTGCTGGGAAGAGGTGCTGATGAGTTAATTAATCATTTTGCGCTAGCAATCCGCTTTCAAATACCAGTAAATGATTTGAAAAAAATGCCATTTGCTTATCCCACTGCTGCTTCAGACATTTCATATATGGTATAAATTGAATGTATCTGACCTTACGTAAAGTAATGATTTTGACTCTTTTCCTATACTCACGTTATCCTTTACAATGACGCAGTTCCCACTATTGAATGAATTACGTACATAGAAAAAGGAGACGTGACAATGACTATACAACGCGCTTTGACAATCGCCGGTTCTGCAGCACGTGGCGGAGCAGGTATTCAGGCTGATTTAAAAACATTCCAAGAGTTTGATGTGTTCGGTACAACAGCAGTCACTGCTATAGTAGCGAGAAATCCGAGGACAGGTCAAGGAATATTTCCTCAATCTTGGGATGCGATTGAAGCCCAATTAGTGACGATTGAAAAAGATATTGGAGTCGATGCATTAAAAACAGGTATGCTATTTACAAAGGAGATAATTGAAAATGTTGCCTATTGGATTAAGCAAACTGCAATTCAAAATATTGTCGTAGATCCAGTAATGATAGGTAAAATGGGATCTGCGTTAGTAAAAGAAGATGCGATGGAATCTATGAAGAATCAACTAATACCTTTAGCGACACTCATTACACCTAATATGCCTGAAGCATCTTATTTATTAGGTGGAACAGAATTAAATACAGTGGAAGATTTAAAGGAAGCCGCTCGTCATTTAATGAAATTAGGATCTCAATATGTACTAGTTAAAGGCGGTCGCTTAACAGGTCCTGCAATAGACGTCTTGTGTGATGGACAGCAATTTTATTTGTTGGAAGCTCCCAGAATTGATACCATTCATACAAATGGTGCGGGTTGTAGTTACTCCGCTGCTATTACGGCGGGTCTAGCAAAAGGTCAAAATGTACCAGAAGCTGTCATGGAAGCGAAGAAATTCATTACAGCAGGGATTCGCTATTCCTTAACATTTAAAGCGGGTGTCGGTCCTACTTATCATGCAGCTTATGGAAAGTATGATGAGACGGATTGTAAAGTAACGATCGAACAAATGTAGAAAAATCATCTAGCACATAGTGTTGGATGGTTTTTTAATAGAATACTGAAACTATTCAGAACGTTAAAACGTAGATGCTATAAGATAACTATGTAAATATGAGAGCGAGGGATGTGAATGGAAGAACATAAAAAAATTGTTCAACGTGTTTCTGATTTAGAAGCCGAAGTACGAATACTTAAACAGGAGCTAGAATTATTAAAAGGCGATAAGATCATTGGTCAGAAAAATGCAGAACGATTAACAGCCAAAAAGGAATACTCTTTTGACGTAGATGAACCAGCGCTATTAACAGAACAAAAAGTACCAGCAATAAGAAAGAAAAAAGAGATGGATTTTGAAAAACAACTACGTATATGGTTACCTCGCGTGTTCATGTTTATATTATTGCTAGGTGTTTTGTGGGGATTAAAAGTAGGTATGGAATACGGAATAATTACAGGAGTCGTTCGCATTGCATTAGGATATATTGCGTCAGCGGGACTATACTTTCTAGGTATGCGCTATATCAAGCGAAAGAAAAACGGTTTCGGTTTAACTTTACTGGGCGGATGCATTGCGCTCGGTATTCTTACGACTTTTGCAGCGTATTATTTATATGGCTATTTCAATTTTATTATCGCGTTTTTCGTAGGAATTGCCTATATCGTTGTGGGTCTCTATTTGTCTCTTCAAACAAAATCTGAAACATTAACAATTTTCTCAGCAATTGCAGGATTTTTACTGCCGTTCTTAATACAGGGTCAAGCGGGTACGGCCGTGCAATTTTGTTTATATTTATTGTTATTATTTGCATCTCTGTTTTACGTTTCATTGCGTAATCAACATAAATATTCGTTTTATGCGACGTTTCTATTGTTTCACCTATCCTTAGCAGCTTACGTTGTTTTAGGTGGGTTTGAGGTGCCAGAAAATATAATAGTGGCAACTGCTCTAATACAACATATAGTACTTCTTGCAATCTATTTAAAAGGATATATTGCAAGACAAGTATTTACGGAGACTTTGGTGTATACGAACTTTGTATTCGCTTTAGGATGGATCAAACTTTTAGAGTACACGCAAGAAATCATTATGTTCGGTATATTCGCAACAATTTACAGTACACTTGCGCTTTTTGCAATTGTCAGAAAAAAATCAAAAGTACGTGGTGTGCTCTGTGCAGTAGCTATCTTTGCCATCAGTGTGTTAATTTTGGCTTTCCAAACAGATGAAATGTACGTGAAAGTCATGTTATTATTGTTTAATGGGGCAATTGGAATATGGGTTGGTTTATATTATAAAGTAGTTCGCCCTGTAATTACCGGCGGATTAGTTTATGTATTTACTGCTTATGCGACATTTATTGCAGTAGATTTCACCAGTCTTTTAACAATCCAACATATAGTATGGATAGTATTCCTTTTAACAATGTTTGCAATCTATTATTCATTTTATAGATGGCGTCCTGTCTTTGTCCGTACTGTAATTCACTTAGATCAATCATTAGTTGTAGGTCAACTTGTGTTTCTTGTCTATCTTTATAAAGTAATGAATGTATTTTTACTGGGACTAAATATTTCAGGACAAACAATGATCCATATTCAGCTTGCAATACTTGCGCTCGCATTGGGTGCATTCTACACAATTCGAAAGTGGCAGCATGGACGATATATTACACATGCAACGATTATAGAATTTTTACTGGCTAGTTTTATTGTTCTTGGCACGGGGCTAGGCGGAGATAGGTTAGGAAACATATTTTATTTTAATTTGTTTGTGCAAATCATTTATGTGTTACTTCTGATCTACCTATTTGTATCAATAGTGAAGGATAAATTTTATTTGTTATTGAAAGTAAAAACGAGTGCATTGGCTGTATGCATGCAAATTATTTCATTCATATTCTTGAATAAATGGTACTTTTCTATCGTCTGGATAAATAATTGGTCAACAGAGTGGATTTTACTCGTTCATACGTTTTGGCTATTCGGTTTTGCGTTCTTGTCTATAAGCTTAGGCAGTAAAATGCAATGGAAAGCAGTGAAAGTTCTTGGGGTTGTACTAATAGGCGCATGTATTATTAAATTATTCCTTGTAGATCTTTATAGCGTTTCTATTATAATTCGTTCTATCTTGTTTATTGTAGTAGGTGTAGCAGGTCTATTATATTCACGAACGTTATGGAAAGAATGAGTAATGAAGGAACTGTCCAATAAATCATGTACATGAACCGAGCAGAGAAAAACCTTTTTTCTGCTCGGTTTAATTTTACTTCATTCTTTAAATTGAACAGTCCATTTTTCAATTCAAATCATTGTACATCTTACAAATATCTTGTTAAGGTTACGAATAGTAAGTTAGAAAATGTGTGTTTGAAGGAGTGACTGAATTGATAAGAGAACAAGCGAAAACATATAAGGGAATTCCTTTGTCCATATTAGATTTGGCTATGATTAATGAAGGTAGTCATGCAGGGCAATCATTTGAGAACAGTGTAAGTCTAGCGCAACATGCAGAGGACTGGGGATTTAATCGCTACTGGCTTGCAGAACATCATAATATGCCGGGTGTCGCAAGTTCAGCGACATCTGTCATCATTGGACATGTGGCGGGCAAGACAAACAGTATACGTGTAGGTTCGGGAGGGATTATGTTACCTAACCATGCACCACTCGTCATCGCAGAGCAGTTCGGTACATTAGACGCGATGTATCCAGGACGCATCGATCTAGGTTTAGGCCGTGCTCCGGGAAGTGATCAAGCGACTGCCTATGCATTACGAAGAACATTGCATAGTGGAGGAGAAGATTTCCCACAGCAACTGGAAGAGCTACGTATGTATTTCACAGGAAATCCTACCGACCGCGTCCGTGCATTTCCAGGGGCTGGGCAACAACTGCCGATCTGGTTATTAGGTTCCAGTGGGTTTAGTGCACAATTGGCTGCGCAGCTCGGTTTACCATTTTCATTCGCCAGCCATTTTGCACCTGCCTACATGATGCAAGCTTTGCAACTGTATCATCAAAACTTCCGTCCTTCAAAAGATCTGAAACAGCCGCATGCGATGATGGGGATCAACTTAATAGCAGCCGATACCGATGAAGAAGCCCAGTATTTAGCTACATCTATGCAGCAACAGTTCTTAAATATCCGCCAAGGTAAAATGACACAATTTAAGCCACCGATTGAAGATATTGATGCTGTGTGGTCGCCATTTGAACAGCAGGCAGTTGCTCAGCAAAGTGAAGCACCATCTGTAATTATTGGAGGTCCAGATACGATTCAACGAAAATTAGCACACTTTATCGAGGTGACAAAAGCAAATGAGCTAATTATTAGTTCGGGTATATTTAACCATGAAGCTCGTTTACGTTCATACGAAATAGTGAGTGAATTAATGGAGTAAGTGTATAGAAAATCCGTTAGCGTAATATTTAACGCTAGCGGATTTTTTATTTACTGAGATTCAATTTCTGCTGTTAATTGCTCGATTTGATCAATTAATGATCCTATATACGCAATCGTATCACGTAATGGCTTTTCTGTTGTAATATCGATGCCAGCCATTTTTGCCAGTTCTTTAGGTGTTTTAGAACCTCCAGCACGGAGAACTTGCAACCACTCTTCAACTGCTGGCTTGCCTTCATTTAGTATTCGTTTAGCTACTTCTGTTGAGATCGTTAAACCTGCACTATACGTATATGGATACAACCCCATATAATAATGCGGTTGTCGCATCCATGTTAACTCCGCACCTCCATTAAGTGTAATAGAGTCACCCCAGAATTGTTCGAGTACCTTACGTTTCATATCGTTTAATAGTGTCGCATTCACATTGCCACCTGCGTCTACATGTTCATAGACAGTACGCTGGAATGCCGCTTCTAACAAATGGGTGACGAAGTTGTGGTAGTACGTGCGTGAAACAATGGATGAAAGTACCCACCGTTTAAATTTAGGATCATCTGAGCTTTTCAATAAATGATTAGCCATCAACATTTCATTCATCGTAGAAGGGGCTTCAATAAAGTATAGCGACGACTCTGAATTAAATATATTTTGTGCATGATTGGCATGATAGAAATGTCCCGCGTGCCCTAGTTCATGTGCCAAAACAAAGACATCTTCCATGCTACCCGTCCAAGAAATCAAAATAAAAGAACCACTGCCATATGGACTGGCACAGAAAGCACCCGTTGATTTTCCTTCATTTTGTGCAAAATCAATCCAGCGCTCTGAGTATGCACGATTCACCATATCCAAATAGTCTTCTCCCATAATACCAAGTGCATCATCCATATATTTTTTAGATTCTTCAATAGTAATGGATGGTTCGAATAATGGATCAACTGGAACTTTTAGATCGGCAAATGTCATTTCATCTAATTTATAAATTTTTTGTAATAGTTTTGCATATCTACGCATGTGTGGAGCTAAATCTTCCATTATAACATCGATCTGCCGGTCATACATAGTTCTTTCAGCATCTTGTTCCATCAATAAATAATCGAGAACGGAATCATAGCCGCGGAGATCAGCTAGCGTTTTCTCTGTCTGTACATGCATATCATATGTCTTTGCTGTTGTATGCTGATACTCTTTTAATTTGTTTGAAAATGTTTGGAACGCTGCTCGTCTTTTTGCGGTATCGGGTTCTGACTCCCACGCGCCTTCAAAAGATACATAACTTAATGGGTAACTTTTCCCATCTACTGTGAAATTGGG